>JAZRHK010000076.1:0-6326 GCA_045644725.1 Candidatus Coprenecus sp.
CCCAGATGGTGTCACCTGAAATCTGTGAAGGGTAAGCAAAGAACACAAAAGCACGTGCAATAAGTGCAGGGTTCCAGATATTCATACCTGTGCCACCGAATACCTCTTTGCCGATAATAACAGCAAAAGCTACTGCAAGTGCAAGGGTCCATAGAGGAACATCTACAGGCATAATAAGTGGAATGATCATACCGGATACAAGGTAACCTTCGTTTACCTCATGGCCATTGATCTGAGCTGAAATGAATTCGATACCAAGACCTACGATGTAAGATACAAGGTAAAGAGGAAGAATCTTAAGGAAACCGTACCATACCATTTGCCAGAAGCCCATATCTGCGCCTACTGCCAAGCTGTGCTGGTAACCGATATTGTAAACACCGAAACAGAAAGCGGGAAGAAGGGCCACTACCACTACGATCATAATTCTCTTAAGATCGACGCAGTCTCTTACGTGGCTTCCCCTTTTGGTTACGGTATTAGGAACAAATGCAAATGATTCGAATGCATCAAATGTTGAGTGCAAGAATCCAAGTTTGCCACCTTTCTCGAAAGTTGGCTTAATATTGTCTATAAATTTTCTGATATTCATAATTCCACACTTATTAAGCCATCTCTTTCAACATAATATCAATACCTTTGGTGATGATAGACTGGATGTCGATCTTAGAAGGACAGATGTATTCGCAAAGTGCGAAATCTTCCTCTACCACCTCATAGATACCAAGCTGCTCCATCTTGTCGATATCCTCTGCGAGGATAGCTTTAAGAAGATAAACTGGGTAAATGTCCATAGGGAGAACATCATTGTATGATTTGTTCATAACGAATGCTCTCTCACCACCATTGTAGTTCGAGTCCATATTGTACTCTTTCTTAGGTGTCAACCAAGAGAAATAAGTTCTTGAACTGCTGAATTTCTTAGGTCTGAAAATCTTAGCCCAACCAAGACCTTCGTAGTAGTTACCTTCGGTAATCAAAGTTACCTGATGATCGAAGAATCCAAGGAATCCCTCAGGACCAACGTTGGTACCTGTAAGGACGTTACCGCTGATGTAGCGGACACCACAACCTTCCTGATAAGATTGTTTAGGGTCAGTCTCAGCTGAAACGAATTCTGCGATATCCTTCATTGACATACCAGCCACTGCTTTTACATAGCAAGGCTCGGTAGCACGAGGACCGGTAACAGCCACTGTTCTGCTAAGGTCATAGATGCCTTTTGCGAAGAATCTTCCGATAACTGCAAGTAGAGGCAAGTCAACAGTCCATACCACTTCACCTTTGTTCACTGGTGAGATGTGATGGATCTGTACACCTACGTTGTCTGCAGGGTGTGGACCGTCAAATACATGGAACTCCACATTTCTAAGTTTGTGAAGAGGTGTGCTGTTAGCGATCATTCTGCTCAACCCCATGTGTACACCACCTTTGGTAAGTTTGCCAAGTGCATTAACTGCCAATTGGATGTTTTCAAACTCATCTTTAAGGGCGTAGTCATAATCAGGAGCAGCTGGAACTGAACTGAAACCAGATACAAAAATAGCCTTAGGCTCTACATCCGGATTTGGTGTAATACCGTATGGGCGTTGTTTCAAACAAACCCACAATCCGCTCTTCTTCAAAGCTTCAATGATTTTCTCACGATTGAGATCCTCAACTTTTGGAAGGTCATACTTGATATACTCGATTTGAGCATCACATTTGATACGAATCTCCAAAAGTTTTCTCTTTTCACCCCTTACGATCTCGCTGACAGTACCACTGACAGGAGAAGCAAAGATGATCTCAGGGTTGAACTTGTCTGCATAAACAGGGGTACCTGCTTTAACTGCATCACCCTCTCTAACGAGCAGGCGTGGAGTCAAGTTCTTGAAATCGGTAGGTTTTAAAGCTATAACTTCGGAGATTACACTCTTTTTAACAACAGGCTGAGGTGCCCCTACCATTGGGACATTCAGACCTTTCTTCAATTTGATATAATCTGCCATTTATACCTATTTTTATAGTAATCCGCAAATGTATCAATTATTGTTGAATAATGCTCGAAAAAAAGGTAGTTTTGCAATAATTATGGGAAGAGACAGTAAAATAGATTTTGATAGCCTCAATAGTGCGCAGAGAAGTGCAGTGGAGTGTACGGATGGGCCCTCGCTTATTATTGCAGGCGCCGGATCCGGTAAAACAAAGGTGTTGACATATAAAATAGCGTACCTGCTGGAAAAGGGTGTGCAGCCGTCATCGATATTGGCCCTTACATTTACAAACAAGGCCTCTGCAGAGATGAAGGAGCGTATCGCTGCCCTTGTGGGAAAGGACAAGAGTGTCAGGCTGTGGATGGGTACTTTCCACTCTATTTTTATCCGTTTCCTCAGGCAATATGCTGACAGGATAGGTTACCCCTCCTCTTTTACCATCTATGACTCATCAGATACCAAGAGTGCACTGCGTGTATGCATAAAGGAGCTGCAGCTCGATGAGAAGGTTTACAAACCTTCAGATGTGCAGTCACGCATTTCGTATGCCAAGAACAATCTGGTCACTGCAAATGCATATATGAACAACGCTGTGGCTGTGCAGAACGACATGGCTGCCAAGAAGGGGCGCATATGCGACATCTATTTGCGTTATGCCGAGAAATGCAAGGCGTCAGGTGTAATGGATTTTGATGATATTCTGCTTAATATGAATATATTGCTCAGAGATCATCCTGATGTGTGCGATGAGCTTGCCAGATGTTTCAGGTATATCCTGGTGGATGAGTATCAAGATACAAATTATGCCCAGTATCTTATTGTCAAGAAACTCTCAGCTTCGCACCGCAACATCTCTGTAGTGGGTGACGACTCCCAGAGTATCTATGGATTCCGTGGTGCCAGGATTCAGAATATCCTGAATTTCAGGAAGGACTACCCCGATTCGAAAGAGTTCAAGCTTGAGCAGAACTACCGTTCCACCCGCACAATAGTGGATGCGGCAAACTCTGTTATTGCGAAGAACCGCAACAGACTCCCCAAAACCTGTTTCTCTCAAGGTGCAACAGGTGAAAAGATAGAGGTCATCAAAGCGTTCACAGAACAGGAGGAGGGGGCGTTGGTGGCGGCATCTATTGCCAAACGGATATATACAGATAAAGTTCCCTACGACAGTTTCTCAATCCTCTACCGCACAAATGCCCAGTCGCGTGTGGTGGAAGAGCAGTTGCGCAAGCGTAATTTGCCATACAAAATATATGCAGGGCACTCATTTTATGAGAGGGCAGAGGTGAAGGATCTCCTTGCCTATTTCAGGCTGCTGGTAAATCCTGGGGATGATGAGGCATTCCGCAGGGCAATAAACACCCCCGCAAGGGGCATTGGAGATACCTCTCTCAAGTATCTTGCAGACACTGCAAAAGAGGAGGGGACTTCCCTTTGGGGTGCATTGTTTTCGGACAAATGTGAACAATTCGGTCTCAAGGCAGCTGCGCTGAACAAGATGAGGGGATTTGCCAATATGATCCAGGCAACCAGGGTAAAAGTGGATAGTCAGGATGCATACAGCATAGCGGTGGAGATTGTCAATTCATCGGGGCTGATAGCAGCATACAAGCAGGAGAACACCATTGAGGCACAGGCGCGGGTAGAGAATATTGAAGAGCTCCTCAATAGTGTGCACGAGTTCGTGGAGGAACAGACCAATGAGGCAGAGGAGAGGGGAGATGTTGGAACCCTTGTTACATTAAACCTCTATTTGGAAAATGTGGCGTTGATTTCCGACCTGGAGATAGCGGAAGACAAGAAAGATGACGGCAACAGGATAAGCCTGATGACAGTCCACTCGTCAAAAGGACTTGAGTTTCCGTATGTTTATATAATCGGTATGGAGGAGAATCTTTTCCCTTCGGTGGGTGCAGTTTCAGAAGCGGATGTAGAGGAGGAGAGGAGACTTTTCTATGTCGCTATGACCCGTGCTGAAAAAGGGTTGTCTGTCTCTTATGCCGGTTCCCGTTTCAAATGGGGACAGCACACTTCCAATCCACCCAGCAGATTTTTGAAAGAGATTGATCCCCAGTATCTTGATAGAGCAATAGAGGAAGAACATAAAGCGGCAGTAGGGGGTGGATTTGATGACGATGATGCCTGGGGTAATATGTCCGGTCTGCGTGCGAAGACATTCATGAGAAAGCCTTCCGGTATGGCTGGCCAATATTCGGGATACGGATCTGGTGGAAGAAAGGTGCAGACTTCCGGTGAACAAGAGAGGGCAGTGCTCCCCAAACCATCAATGTCCAGGCCGATAAGGGAGGCAAATCCAAACTTTACCTCAGACCCTGTGTCTTCACTCAGAGTGGGGCAGAGGGTTGAACACGACAGGTTCGGATATGGAGTAATTGTCTCGATTGAAGGGGAGGTTCCCAACACAAAAGCTATAGTGAGATTTGATGTGGGTGGCGAAAAGACTTTGCTTTTAAAGTTTGCTAAATTGAAGATATGTTAAACTATGGCATAGAACTTGCAATATTAAATTACGAAGTTTTTCATAGTTTAAGTTTAGGTTAAGTAGTGGGCCGGACCCTTTTCTGAGGAGGATCCGGCCCATGAATTTTATTGCTCTTTGCTGTATTTCTTATCTTTTATCAGCTTCAGCTTAGGATGGTCCATCATTAGGGTGACAGTGTAGTATTCATCTTTGTCCCAGAGGATCTCCACTTGGTCAAGCTCAGTCACCATTCTATCAAAAATAGCTGTAGCGGCCTCTGTGGCTTCTACTTCTGATGTATTTGAAAATTTCAACTCAGTATCTTTGAGTGCATAGTATTTCTTTACGATATTGTCATATTCGGCAAATTTGGTGGGAATCTTTGAAGAGTATTCTACCCCAATCATGAACCAGTATTCTCCGCTCTTCTGACAAGATGTAAATAAAGTAACAGCTGCCACTAGGGCCATTACTGCAAGTGTAATCTTTTTGATCATCTTTTTTATCTTCTATTTGTTTTCGCTGCAAAGCTATGTAAAATTTCTTATATAATATATTTGTTGAATTGTGGTTATTGATTATATTTGCCTAAAGAAATTATGGTAAAGCAATGATGAATTTTAAAAAAATATCTGGAATACTGTCAGTTTTTCTGTCTGCCATGTTGCTCCCTTCGTGTGGAACCACTTCTGTGTCATATCTGTACTATTGGGGGAATGACGTCAATAGTGAAGCCAATGCTACTGCATATGAGGTGTTTGCTTATGATGTAATGGAGAACAGGACCCCAGAAAGCCTATGTAATCTTATTGCCCTCTATGAAGATATTGTGACTAATGCCGGCAAAAATGGGAAGGGTGTCCCTCCTGGAATATTTGCTGAATATGGATATGTTCTGCTTCAGTCTGATACACCCACAATTTTTGAGGGGCATGCTACAAAATTGCAGAAGAAAATGTTCAATACTGCGGACTACTCTTCTCTTTTCAGGCAAAAGGGTGAGTCAATGCTGAAGAAGGAGATGGAGCTGTATCCGGAATCGGCAAAGTTTATTGCTCCATTGATTGATAAACTTGTAAAATAGGAGGTTTGCGAGATGAAAAAGATTTTATACTTGGTTTTGATCTCTATCCTGGTTTCCTCATGCGGACCTGGCAGATATACCAGAATGGAACAGTATCCTGCTATGTATCAGGAGCATCCCGGTACTATTCTTATAATGTCACCCATCAATAATACCCAGAATCCGGATGCGGGTGGCATATTGTATTCGTCATTGGCCCATCCACTTGTAGATGCTGGATACTACGTCATATCCCCTTTTATTGTTGAGGATGCTTTTACAGGTGTGAATGGCTATAAATCCGAAGATTATATTGAGGGGGACCTGAAGGTGTTCAACCAGAAATATGGTGCAGATGCAGTCCTCTTTACCGTTATAGAGTATTGGTTCAAGTATGGTGCAGGTATTTCTACCAAGATAAGATATGTATTGAGGTCTGCTCATACAGGGGAGATTTTGTTTGACAGGACTAATAGTATGACGCACGATTTGTCGATTACTACTGGTTTTGGATCCAATTTGGGGCTGCTGATAGATGTTGCAGGAACTGTTGTGAATACTTTTGCCACAGATTATGTATATGCTGCCAGAGCTTCAAATATGTATGTGTTCAAGGATCTTCCTAGGGGTAAGTATAGCCCTGAATATATGAAGGATCAAGAAGCACCGGCAAGAAAGAATAATCAGAATGCCATCCATTTCAGGTAAAAGCACTTCAAATTTCAATAGAGCTCCTGCGGCAGTTATGTCGCAGGAGTTTTTTTGTGCAAAAAAAAAGAGCAGCAATGTTGTGCTGCTCTCT
>JAZRHK010000077.1:0-2274 GCA_045644725.1 Candidatus Coprenecus sp.
TACGGGGAGATCGCCTGTATAGACAAGTTTGCCGAGGTGTTCGACTGGGACGGGGCAGGACTCCCAGAGCCTACCGAGGAGGAGGGAGGTCCCTCTCTCATCCTTACCGAGTGGATTATCAATTTTATAACAATTTAAGGAGGGTGGCATTATGGACTACGCAGTTATTGAAAGGATCAATGCCGAGCTTGATAGGCATTTTAAGTCCAACAAAGGGAATTGGAGCGCCGATTTCAATGGCTCATACTACAACCGAATCGAGGGAATAGTATGCCTCCACCTTGCCGATATATGGAGGACAAGGATAGCCCCGGCAATGGTTGCACTCCATATCTTGAGGAGCGAGCCGGAGGTACGGACGGTTCTCTATGGAACTTGGGTATTTACGAGGGATACCTTGAGGGATGCAGGACACAAATGTTAACGATTAAAGACACAAGAAAATGGGAATAGTAGCAATCATAGTAGTAGGTTTCTTCCTGGGCATTGCAGATGCCGTCAAGAGGGATGGAAAGATTTAACAACAATATGGTGGTAATCATCAATGACAATAGTTAAGATATGAGAAAGTACAAAATGGGAAACCCATACACCCCCTGCGATGACAGGGAGTACGACATAGAAAAATTGTTACCTTATGTGGATAGGGGGGAATACAGGCTGAAAGCCTCTTCCACCATTGATGGTAAACTTCTAATCAATATTTGCGTGGGCAAATGTGACTATGACTACTATTATGCAGCCAGGTATGATTTGAACTACAAGGAGTTCAACGAGAAATACGGAAAGGCATATATAGACACCTTTAATTTCTACCTATAACAATCAAAGCAAAAAGAGGAAAAGAGATATGGAAAAGATAATAGAACAGGTAGCAAAATACAATCTTACACTAAAGTGTTTCCCCACCCACAAAGTCTCTCTTATGAGCTATCGGGAGGGACAACCATTGAAAGAGGGTGACACAATAGTGGAGAAAGAATTTAAGAACGGAGTTGGCAAAATGGTCCGGCGAGAGGAGTTCCACGAGCCAAAATGGGGAGTGAAGATTGGCGACTGGCCGGAATGGACTAAAAATGATTTCTATGGCTCTACGCCAGAGGATGCCGTAAACAAGGCCATTGCATACATTGAACACAAGTAGTATGGAAACACTCAAACAAGCAATAAAGAGATATTCGGGTTCCCAGTCCCAGGCCTTGCTCAAGTATATGGGCAAGGCAGGGATAGAGGATTGGGCAGACCTAACCCTGTTGAATCTAAACGGGTTCAGGGACATCCTGAAAGAATCGGTGTCCCCAGGGTCTGCCAAGACCTATGCCGCCACCTTTGTGGCCGTATTGAGGCGATACAGGGACGAGGGGATACTCCCTTGCCGGGATATAGACATAGTGACCAGGATAGCCCAGGACAAGCCGATCAAGGTGGCATTGACCGAGGAGGAGCTAAAGCTCTTCGAGGCGATCACTCCCACAACGGAGAACGAGAGGTATGTCCAGGCCTGTTTCTGCGTGGGGGCGAGGACGGGGATGAGGCACTCCGACATCATCCGAACAGACCTAACCAACATAGAGGACGGCTTGTTGACTTATAGCTCCAAGAAAACCCACATAATAGCCACCATCCCCGTGAGCAACAGGACGATGGACAAGATAAGGTACATCCAGACATTGAACCGAGACCTAACCCTTATGTCGTACAACAGGCTCGTCCGTACCCTTGCGGAACGGGCAGGGATAACGGACAGGGTGAAGATGCACAGGGGAGGGAAAGACCTTGTGAGGCGGAAGTGCGACTGCCTGTCGAGCCACTCAGCAAGGGTCACTTTCTGCACCATCCTGGCAGGAAAGGGAGTCCCCGTGAACGACATCTCCGTACTGGCAGGGCATACCAATCCTATGCAGACGGCAGGGTACATAGTGAGATCGACTCCGAAACTCAACGGGGATGCAATGAAATTCTTTAACATATAAACAACTCATAAAAAATGGCAAAGAGAGGAAACAAGGGGTATGCCCCCATCAAGGAAGAGGTAATGGAAAGGTTGAGCAACCCAGGGGGTTGCACCGTCCAGGTGTTCGACAGGGAGGAGATTTGCTCCTATATCCGCAAGAGGATGAAAGAGGAGGGCATCTCCCAGGTCAAACTGAAAGAGGCGACGGGGTGGAGCGGGACCCAGCTTGTCCGTTGCTTGAACGGCAAGGGGAGGCTATCCGTGGACAGGATAGAGCAGATGCTATGGATAGTGGACGGGGAGGACTGCCCCTATAACAT
>JAZRHK010000078.1:0-9043 GCA_045644725.1 Candidatus Coprenecus sp.
AGCAGACCGCGACGGGTAGTCGCGTGCCTCCCGTCCCCCTAAGGGGGACTTCAGGGGGGTCATATCAGAGGTGCTCGCCGAGCACGGAAAAAGCAGGTCAACCGACCTGCTTTTTTCTGTGCTCGAGACGGGAATCGAACCCGTACGGACATTGCTGTCCACAGGATTTTAAGTCCTGCGTGTCTACCTATTCCACCACTCGAGCATCCCCATGTAGAGAAATACAAAATTATGCTCTTTTTCTCAATTATCAAAAATTAAAATTAGTATCTTTGTATACTAACTTAAACCTAAAACTGATATAAATGGTAACTGTTTCCACTGTCAAGACAAATAAAGAGCTTGAATCTTTTATCAGATTCCCTGAAAAATTATACAAAAATCACCCACTTTGGGTTCCACCCCTGAGGATGGATGAACGTAACACACTCAAGAAAACTGCCCCTGCATTCAGACATTGTGATGCTGAATATTTTCTCGCCCACAAGGATGGAAAGATCGTCGGCAGGGTAGCAGCCATCATCAATCACGTGGCCAATACAGACTGGAAGGAGAAGGTGGTGAGATTTGGCTGGATCGATTTTATAGACGATTATGAGGTCTCTGCCGCTCTGATCAAGGCTGTAATCGATTGGGGAAAAGAGAGGGGGATGGAGTATGTCAAGGGGCCGCTCGGCTTCTCCGATATGGATAAGGAGGGCCTTCTTGTGGAGGGTTTTGACAAATTGCCCTCAATCACCTGCATCTACAATTATCCCTACTATGTGGACCATATAGAGAAGCTAGGCTTTTCAAAGGATATTGACTGGACTCAGGATATTATGGATGTCCCTGTGACCCTTTCCGACAAGATGATGAGATTTGAGGAGATAATCAAGGAGAGGTATGGTTACACCGTGATGTATCCCAAAAGGAACTCAGAGTACCGTAAGAGGGGACAGGAGATATTTGATGTCATGAACAGGGCATTCTCTGTCTTGTATGAATATTCAAGACTCAATGATGAGCAGATCAGGGATTATGTGAACCAGTATCTCCCATTTGTAAGCAGGGATCTGGTATGTATCATCCTTGACAAAAACGACAGGATTGTGGCGTTTGCTGTCACAATACCATCCCTTTCAAAAGCTTTCAAGAAAGCCAACGGCAAACTCTTCCCGTTCGGTTTTATCCATATTTTAAGGGCATTGAAGAAGAATGACCTGCTGGAGGCTCTCATGATTGGTGTGGACCCTGAACATCAAGGAAAAGGGCTGAATGCCATTATATTCAACCATATCCGTAAGGGGGCACAAAAGTTCGGACTGAAAAAGATGGTCATGAACCCCAGATTGGAGACCAATAAGAAGGTTCGCGCCATCTTTGATGAGTTCAATCCTGAACTATATATGCGCAGGAGGTGCTATAAGGCAAACTTGAGCACTGTCGAGCAGACCATCTCCACATCCTCTTCGCAGATGTAAGGGTGGATAGGGAGCGAGAGCACCCTTTCGCACAGAGAAGCAGCAACGGGGCATAGATCTTCGGCATATGGGCCGTAAGGGATATGCGCCGTTTGTTTGTGCATAGGGGTTGGGTAGTATACCATTGACGGGATACCTGCCTCTTTAAGTGCAGCCTGCAGTGCGTCGCGGGTGGCACGGTCTTTAAGTTTGATGGTGTATTGTGCCCAGCTCGAGTAGTAACCTTCAGGAATGACAGGTGTCTCCACTTTGCCGGAGAGCCTTTCGGTATACATTGCGGCAGCTTTGTTTACTGCTTCAAGCTCATATTCGTGGAATGCTTTGAATTTTACTTTAAGGATAGCTGCCTGAAGTGTGTCAAGACGGGAGTTCACACCTATGCGGACATTGTCATATTTGAAGCTCCCTTTGCCGTGTACGCGGAATGAGTCCGCTAGGGCAGCATATTCATCGCTGTCGGTAAAGATGGCACCGCCGTCGCCGTAGCAGCCGAGAGGTTTGGCAGGGAAGAACGAAGTGGTGCTGATGTCACCGAAGCCGCAGGCCTTTTTGCCGTCAAGGGCGCCGCCAAATCCCTGGGCGCCGTCCTCTATGATTTTGAGGCCGTATTGCTCTGCAATATTTCTAAGCTCTTTATAGTTGGCAGGGAGGCCGAAAAGGTCCACAGCGATCACCGCTTTAGGGGTATATTGCCCCTGGGCAATCACCTCTTTGATCTTGGCTTCAAGGTCAGCAGGGGAGATATTGAAAGTATCCTCATCCACATCCACAAATACAGGGCGGGCACCCTCCAGTGACACCACTTCTGCAGAGGCGAAGAATGTGAAATCTGGGACGAAAACTGCGTCACCAGCACCCACTCCCAGCACTTTAAGTGCAATGGTGAGGGCATCGGTACCGTTTCCGCAGCTGACGCAATGCTTTACCCCCACATAGGCGGCAAGCTCTGCTTCCAGCTCTTTTACCGGCTTGCCCATGATGTAGGCACTCGATGCTGCCACATCGATCATTGCCTGGTCTATATCTTTTTTAAGAACTTCGTATTGTTTTTTTAGGTCTCTGAACTGCATAATTAAATCTTGCTTAGAAGGTTGTCATTAAGTGCGTATTTTCTGCCGCACTGGCACTCAAGTGACTCGTCAAGTCTGGCTCCACATTCGCATACCCAGCCTATCTGACGGGCGGGGACTCCGGCCATAAGGGCATAGTCAGGGACATCTTTAGTTACCACTGCTCCAGCTGCTATAAGGGCGCTGCGACCCACTGTGTGTCCGCATACTACTGTGCAGTTGGCACCAAGTGAGGCACCCTCCTTGACAAGTGTACGGGTATATACCCCGTGAACAGGGAAATGGGCACGTGGGGTGGGGACATTGGTGAATACGCAGGATGGACCGCAGAAGACATTGTCCTCAAGTTCTACCCCTTCATAGACAGAAACATTGTTCTGGATACGGACGCCGTTCCCTATTTTGACGTTGTTGGCGATATTGACATTCTGTCCAAGGGAGCATTTCTCACCGAGGGTTGCCCCCTTCTGCACGTGGCAGAAGTGCCATATTTTGGTCCCTGCGCCGATGGTAACATTCTCATCGACGTAGCTTGATTCGTGTACGAAATAGTTATGTTCCATTTTACCTGTTGTTCTTTATCATATTCTCCACCGCCTCAAGTACCCTTACTACCTCAAGTCCGTTCTCCCCAGTGTTTATCTCTATGGTAGAGTCAAGGTGCTCCACGAAATACTTCAATTCCTCCTCGAGGGGCATTTTCTTTTCATATTCTATTGTCTCATCAGGCTCTTCCACCTTTACGGGGACGCCGTTTTCGAAATCTATCCTTTTGTTGTAGAAGTGGATCTCTTTCTCTTTGGTGGAGTCGTCAAATGATATCATACCCTTGCTTCCCACAACCACCAGCAGCTGTTCCTTGAATGGGTGGAGCCATGATACGAAGATATGTGCACTCACTCCGTCGGGGTAGTCAAATTGGGTCATAGTGGTGTCGTACACCTTATTCTGGAGAAATTTGGCCCCCTTTGCCTCGATTCTGGTCGCTTTGGCCCCTACAAGATAGTCAAGTACAGATATGTCGTGAGGGGCAAATGATGAGAATACACTCTCCTCAGTACGGACAGTGCCGAGATTCAGACGGGTGGAGTAGATATAGAAAAGTTTGCCAATCTTGCCGGAGGTTATTGTCTCCTTTATCTTCCTGATGGCTGGGTGAAAAAGGAGGATGTGCCCCACCATAAGGCGTGAGCCCGATTTTCTGGCCTCTTCCACGAGAATTTCCGACTCCTCAGAGGTGAGGGTCATAGGCTTCTCGATCATAATGTTCATCCCTTTGCGGATGATTTTCAGGGCTATCTCGAAATGGCTCTCTGCCGGAGTGGCGAGTGTATATCCATCGTATGCTGCATCGATGGCCTCGTCTACCGATGAGTGGCCTATGGTGCCGGGATAGGCGGCTATATGTTCCTGAAGTTTGGTGGGATTGGCCTCCGCTATAGCAGCCAGATACCCCAATTGATGGAGTGTGCGGATGTGGTTTTTACCCCATCGGCCACCCCCAATGACACAAATTCTCTTCATTCTCTACAAATCTTCGTTAGATTTTACAAAAGTAATTAAATTTGCAGAAATTTTGAGAAAGATGAAAGAAAGAATAGAAGCCCTCCTAAAGGAGATCGAAGAGTACAAAGACAAGAAAGAGTCTGAGATTGAAGAGATCCGTGTGAAACTGCTCGGCAAGAAAGGAGAGATTACACAGTTGTTCGATGAGTTCCGCAATGTCCTTCCAGAGCAGAAAAGGGAGTTTGGTCAGAAATTGAACCAACTCAAAAATGCTGCTGCCCAGAAGATTGAGGAGTTGAAAAATATGGCAGCCGAGTCATCAGAGGCATCTTCTGCTTCTTTCGATATTACCAAGCCTGGTGATGCCCACGAGGTGGGTACACGTCACCCGATTTCTATCACCCGTGAGGAGATTATCAATATTTTCAAGAAACTTGGTTACGCTGTTGCTGAGGGTCCTGAGATTGAGGATGACAAACACGTTTTTGAGTCACTCAACTTCCCTCCTGAGCACCCTGCAAGGGATATGCAGGATACTTTCTTCATCTCTACAGGATATAACCCTATCCTGCTCCGTACCCACACCAGCTCTATCCAGGTGCGCACCATGGAAAATGTGAAGCCCCCTATCAGAGTTATCTGTCCTGGTAGAGTATTCAGAAACGAGGCAATATCTGCACGTGCACACTGTATCTTCCATCAGGTAGAGGGTCTTTACATAGACAAGAATGTCTCTTTTGCAGATTTGAAACAGGCTATCCTTATGTTTGTGAGGGAGTTCTTCGGTGAGAATGCACAGATCAGGATGCGCCCTTCATATTTCCCATTTACAGAGCCAAGTGCAGAGGTGGATGTAAGCTGTAATATCTGCGGCGGTAAAGGTTGTAACATCTGTAAAGGAACCGGTTGGCTTGAGATTCTTGGTTGCGGTATGGTGGACCCCAATGTTCTTGAGGCTTGCGGTATTGACAGCAAGGAGTATTCAGGCTTTGCATTCGGTATGGGTGTGGAGAGAATCGCTATGCTTAAGTGGCAAGTGAAGGATTTGCGCCTCTATTTTGAGAATGATGCGAGGTTTTTGAAGGAATTTGAGACTTGTTTGTAAAAAAATTGCAAAAAAGTTTAAATAAAATTTGGAGTTTCAAAAAAGTTGCGTACTTTTGCAATCCCAAAACGCGGAAATAGCTCAGTTGGTAGAGCACGACCTTGCCAAGGTCGGGGTCGCGAGTTCGAGCCTCGTTTTCCGCTCAAAAGGTCAGCAGAAATGCTGACCTTAAATTTTGAAAACATCACCCGACGGGGTTCAATATATTGTCAGTCGTCCTTGTGCACAAGTGGCGGCTTTTTTATTTTTATTACCTTTGCAGGTGATGAACCCTACTTTCCACAATAATATTTCCATCAGAAAAGCCTCAGCTGAAGATGCACCTCTGATTGCTCTGGTCCTTGCCATGGCCATGGGGGGAGATGAATCGCACCCTTTATTTGATATTTTCTGCAGAATGGCTCAACGGGAGGATTCCCAGTATAGCTGGCGCAATACTTTTGTAGCTGAGATTGATGGAGCGGCTGCAGGGGCGATTGTGGGGTATGATGGAGCAAGACTTTACGAACTAAGACGCCCACTTGAAGAGGCTATAAGGGATATCAATGGTGGAGTTTTCAATATAGAGGATGAGACATCAGCAGGAGAGTTTTATATTGATTCTTTGGCAATCCTCCCTCAGTATAGGGGAATGGGTATAGCTAAGAGTCTTGTGGAGTATGTAAGGGAGAGAGTTTTTGCAGAGGGTTTTGACAAAGTGGGTCTGATAGTGGATTATGGGAACCCACGGGCAGAAGGACTATATGAATCTATTGGGTTCAAAAAGGTAAATCCGACCACATTTCTTGGCCACGATATGTGGCATATGCAGGCTAATAGGGATATCCCCCTATTGATTGGCGGGTATGGAGAGCGGATACACAAGGCAATCTTCAACTCTTGTAGCGGCAAGATAGAGATTGTTCAGTCTTTGGATGCAAAAAATGCCTCTTATGTTATTGGTGAGGGTGATTCTATCTACACTTTCAGTGAGTCGGGTCCCGATTCGAAAATTTACTCTTTCAGAGATGGTTCCCGCAATGATATTATGTGCAATGGAGATGACCCTTGTTTTGTCACTTTTTCGCCTGACGGCAAATATATCCTTACAGCTGACTATTCAGGTGGTTCTGTAAGTCTCTATCCTATTTCTGATGGAGAAGTAGCTGAGAAGGTTCAAATGTTGCAGTTTATGGGATCTGGCCCTCTGGCCAGACGCCAGGCCTCCTCACATATCCATCAGGTGAGGTTTCTCCCTCAGATCGAGGGTATAGAGGGGTCGTGGGTTCTTGCTCCCGATCTTGGTGCAGACAAGGTAAGGGTGCTGGGATATTCGGCAAATGCCGGAAACGGAAAAATTCTTACCCATTTTAAAGATATCCTATTGCCTGCAGGCAGTGGACCAAGGCACCTAGATTTTGATCCAGGAAGGGGGATGATGTATTGCCTGTCGGAGCTTTCCGGTGAGTTGTTTGTGTTTAAAGTCTCAGCTGATGCCGGTGGCGAACCTGTGTTTGAGCAGGTTCAGACAGTATTGGCCGATGAATGCCGTTCTGGAGGGAGTGGGGATATCCATATCCATCCCTCGGGCAAATATCTCTATACCTCGCACAGGCTGCAAAATGATGGTTTGGCTGTGTTTGAAATATATCGGGACGGGCTAGTCAAAAAAACAGGGTATGTCCGTACCCAGGAACACCCAAGAAACTTCCTGATTACCCCTGATGGCCGCTATATTCTGGTCGCCAGTAAAAATGAGTTCTCGGTACAAGTGTTTATCATAGATGGTGAAGGGGTACCTGTCCCGACAGACCATATTCTGAATCTTGCCACCGATGCACCGACGTGCATTACTATTCTATAACCTCCAGATAGAAGCTCACTGGGCGGAAGCCGTCATTGCAAGATAACATTGCAGAGTGTGGATTGCGCATCCATCCGTCGTAAAAGTTACCACCACCATTGGAGAGTTCTGTGATGAAAGGGAGCATTGTTTCCCATGCGCTGGCGCACATTGTGGCCGGTTTCTCGCAGTTTTCCACTATGAATGTCTGCCCGAGCTGCATATCGCAGGCGTGGAGTATAGGATTTTCATATTGTTCCATCAGGTCGGTATATGAGGCCATCCTCATTACGGTGATTTTAACCTTTTTCATACGGTATTTGCCATTTATTTTCCAAAGTTAGGGTATTGCCCCCATTTTGGCAAACTCTTTGCAAGATGTTATTATGAATGATTTTTGAAATAAGTTATAGTTTAGTTTAGATTAGTTATGGACAAGTATGAATGTTTGATGTGCGGTTGGATTTATGATCCGGAGAAGGGGGATCCGGACGGGGGAATAAGACCCGGGACACCCTTCGAAAAGATCCCAGATAATTGGATGTGTCCATTATGTGGGGTTACAAAAGAAGACTTCGTAAAAGTTGAAAAATGATTTGAATTGGTTAATAATAAAAGGAGGGTGACCTTGTGGGCACCCTCCTTTTTCTTTATTTCTTGGCTTGAGGATTGTCAAATGTCTCTTTGATGTGTTTTGCCAGATATGTGTAGTGTGCTCTGTTTGCTGTGCTTCCGGATGCAGACCTGGCTTCACATAAGGTCTTGATACTGTTCAATTGGAAGTAAGCCATAGAGATGATGTCGGAGTTGTCATTCTTCAGAGAACCCCCTCTTGGCATAGGTGATTCTTTCTTGTAGATGGAGATTACCGCCTCTACATATACTTTCTGTAGCATTCTTTGGTATGATGCTTTTTTGACATCTGATGATATAGGGACAAAAATTGCCTCATTCATGTCTTTATATAGGTCAGCAAGGGTGTATGCATCTTTACCGTTATGAAGTTCGTTCTCCACAAGATTGAGCATTACCCTTCTGCTCATGATGTTCTTTAGGACAGAACTGTATGTCCCTTCAATAGATGAGTCGGCGCGGGTTACAATTTTGTTAAGAACATCGTTGGGAACAAGCCACATTTGTGGTTCGAAGAGGTGTTTTTTCAAGAAAGCGACAGCCTCTTTCTGTTTGGCTTTCTCCACATGAGTATAGTTGGCACCAGGCTGCTCTACTGTTTTGGTCTCTCCATATACGCCACCGATATATCTGGCTACGTGGTTCATGTAACGTTTGTACTGGCTCAGAACTTCGCCATAAAGGGTTTTGAGATTGTCGTAACCTTTGTTAGGCTCAGTAGTCCACTCTACAAGGTGTTTCATGATGTACTTAAGATTCCTTACACCCAGTTCGTTGGTCTCCATCTGGTTGCATCCCAAGTCTTCTGATTGGAGTCTTGGATCGCTTGGATTTGATTCTGTGCCGAATTTGTAAAGGTCATCTTTGGTCTTCTCTATAATCCATTCATTGATCTTAGGAAGTTCTGCCTCAGGATCGTCAATCTCCGGGAATCTTCTGTAGCCCCACTCGATAGCCCATTCGTCGTAGCTGTTGATACGTGGGAAAAGGAGTTCTTGAGGGATATTGTCACCAGGCTGTGCCACATAATTAAAGCGGGAGTAGTCCATAATCGAAGTTGTGTGGCCATGTTTTCTCAAGAAAGTGGTATCACGAAGCTGCTCTGCAGTGAAGAACGATGTGCCTGCGAAGTTGTGGCGCAAGCCAAGGGTGTGTCCCACCTCGTGTGATGATACAAATCTTACAAGCTGGCCCATAAGCTCAGTGTCAAAGGTCATCTTGCGTGCGGCTGGATCCACTGGAGAACACTGGATGAAGTACCAGTTGCGAAGGAGTTGCATCACATTGTGGTACCAATTGATATGACTCTCTATTATCTCACCAGAACGGGGGTCATTTACGTGAGGACCGCTGGCATTTGGAATGTCAGATGGTTTGTAAACTATAGCAGAGTAGCGTGCATCTTCAAGGCTCCAAGTTGGATCCTCCTCTGGTGTAGGTGCCA
>JAZRHK010000079.1:0-1785 GCA_045644725.1 Candidatus Coprenecus sp.
GACCGTCATATATTATCCTCCTTTTTATCCAATTTGTCTCTAGCTTTTTCAATAAAAAAAGACCATCCATCTCGGGTGATCTCAATTATTCCAGATACTATGAGCTCAACAGCGCCTCCTCCAAGTCCGTACTGGATGAGAGTGTCCGGGACTGAGTCCTTGACCCAGTAGGTGATCCAGGCAATTGCAACAAACACAACCCAGTAGATCATGACTCCTCTGACTATCTTGTCAATCTTCTTGGCCGGTCTCTTGCTCTGTAGTATCTCACCCGATGTCTCCTGCCTATTATTCATTTGTCACCTCGATAAATAATTTTGCAATTCCTCCTTAGCCTCTTTTAGATCTCCGGTGTCCTCATAACCGGACTTGAGGCAAAAAGCAATTTCAAAATTAACAAACAACAGCATCACTTTCTTAAAAACCGCATTGGTCTCATCCTGTTTTCTAAATTTATCATTGCCACTACGCAGTGACTCCTCAATGTCCCGGATCCTGATGTCGTATTCCTTAAACTTGTCATTAACCTGCTCCTCCAGAGTTGCGTGTGGGCGATTGATAAATTTAAAAAACAGGTAGATCATGATGCAGCTGTTGCAAAGTGCAAGAAAAATCTGCAGGGTTGTCAAAAAGGTTTGCATATCCGCATCCTCCCTATTATATCACGTCTCGTATGGGATGCCAGTGAGATTCTCAAATCTCTCTGCAGAAATTATCCCATCCGCAACATCTCGCCTCATGAGTGCCAGGACCTGCGTCCGATATCTCTCCGGGCAATGAGAAAAAAGCTGATCTCCTGCCTCAATACGGTTTCTCCAAATCTTTGCCATGGTTTATCCTCCTCTCTTGAATTTTCATATCATATGACCCGGAGGTCAGTGATATCTGCAATAAAAAGAGCTCTCTGATCATTCAGAGAGCTCGCAAAGAGCATTTTCTATGTCAGCGAGAGCCGATTCGATGTCCTCTGACTCCTCGCAGATGGCATTTTCAAGGTCATCTGTTATCTGATGCAATACTGCATCTTTGTCATCAGTGAAATCACTCAGGCGCTTTTTGCTGTCCTGGATCATATCCCGGATAATCTTTAATTCTTTTAATACGTCAATATCAATACGTGACATAATCCTCCTCCTTTGAAATTATTGTCGATATTGTGATTTAATGATTTGCGTTTAAATACAGCCAAAGGGCGCAAGGCCATGAATGTAGGAGGCATCGTCACCGCTGACGGTGCCGTTGTTGCTGACACAACAGAAAGCGGTGGAGTCTCCCGAAAAAGGCGAGCGCTCCCACCAGACGCTGGCCAAACTCTCTCCTAGTGTTTTGATCCTGTTGGCGGAGGTTTCATAATATTTGAATTGGCTGCCCTCTCCTGCCACAGAATAACTTCTCGAACCAAACACCTCTATTTCTGCAGGCAAAGCGAAATAGTCAGTCGTCTGCTGGGTGCCACTTGATGAGCCTCCTCCAGTGCCTGACTGGTTGATGTGTTTTTTGAACAACTCTCTGAAATCTGATGGAATAGCCGATTTGTAAATATTATTGCACCATGAACGTCTGGCACAAGAGTTCCATCCGCCTGCGTTTGTGCTTAAGTTGTTCGCATATCCACCCTCAGACAGGGCGTTTTTTTGACCCACGATTGCCAAGCATGTTGTGTCGTCTTCAAGAGTTTTTCCACCCCAGTTCATAAGAACGAATTTGACTGTCTGAGATGCATGTGATTCATAGGTTCCAGTTGCAGCCATGGCCGAGAGCGTGACTTCTCTCTCGTCTCCAATA
>JAZRHK010000080.1:0-1882 GCA_045644725.1 Candidatus Coprenecus sp.
TCTGTATTAATCTCAAATACATTATCTTCCAATTCTCTTCCCGACAACACCTCTCCTGCCTCACTCTCCACCCATACACTTGCCCCCAATGGAACCACAACAATAGAATCTTCATCGGCTGTAAGCGGTTGGGTAAATCCCACCTTCACCCGGGTAACCCCACCCACAATAATATCACCGTCAATAACCACAAGCGGCTCGTCCAACCCCTGAATATCCCCATCCTCAGGTTCATAATCATATATACAACCAGCCGCAACAATCAGCAGCATCATTGACAATATCCTATATAAATTCTTAATCACACCCTGTCCCTCCTAAAACTTAAAGTTAAAATTCACATACGGTATTGGAGCACCAAAGATGCAGAGCTTGTGTCCTTTTATTTTGCCGTTGCTGTCGGTGTCAAAATAGATTGAATATACATTCTTCCTGCCTGTAACATTATACACTCCAACCGTAAAGGAGAAGTGGGTGAATGCCTTTATCTTATGGGTAGGCTCAAAGTTCATTGCTGCATCTATCCTAAAGTAATCCGGTATCCTGTGACCGTTTCTGGCAGAATAGTAGAGTTTGTAACCCCCGTCATACTCATATTTAGCCACCGGAATGGTAATAGGCCTGCCGGTAGAGTAGTCTCCGTTTACAGAGAGGCTTATCCTTTGGGTAAATTTCCAGTTGGCAACCAGTTTTACATCGTGAGGCTTGTCATACGAGGCATTGTACCAGTTACCGCCGTTAATGGCCATATCCCCTCTGTCGCCAACCTCCCTCAAACGGGTCTTTGACCAGGTGTAGGCCAGCCAGCCGTTCAGTTTGCCAAGAGGCTTTTTTAACATCAGTTCCACACCGTACGCCTCACCCTGGGTAGTTACCACATCCTCTGCAATATTCTTGTTCATAATAAGAACAGCACCGCTCTTGTAATCCAGGTAGTTCTCCATTTTCTTGTAATACCCCTCCAAAGATGCCTCAACCTTGTTTTGGAACATATTGGCATAGAAACCGCCTGCTGCCTGCCAGCCCTGCTGTGGCTTTATGTTCTTGTCGCTCAACTTCCAGATATCTGTAGGGGACATGGCAGTGGTATTGGAGAGCATATGAATATACTGGCTCAAACTGTTGAATCCCGCTTTAAATGAGACTGATTCAGAGAGCATCATTCTTCCACTTACCCTTATCTCCGGGTTACTGTAAGTCTTTTCACCATTCTTGAACAGAGAGTATCTCAAACCATAATCCAGGAAGAACCTGTCCGACATATTCCAACTGTGGCTGATGTAGCCCGCCCCTTCAAGTGCTCTTTCTTTAGGGAGGATATCAGGCACAACCAGTGACTCTTCCCCATACGGAAGATAGCTTCCAGGTGAAAGGTCATAGTTTATGGCATCCACTCCGTAAGTGAGGGTATGGTTGCTGCTCAGTAGTGATTTGAACTTAAGTTTCCCATAAGTCTGCTTTATGTCAAATGACATCTCGTAGGAGTTTACCGGGTTGAATTTATCGTAGGTGGCATAACCGTACATATCATATCCTGCCGCCAACTCCAGTTTATGTTTCTCGTGGAAATTATATCTCCATTTTATTGAGGCGTTTGCATTCTCATATCTGTAACTGGTATCTGCACTGAACTTGAATGCATCCTCTGAATAGTATCGCTTCAGGTGGATGGAGCTTTTCTCGTTGAACCTGTGGGTTACTCCGGCAGTTATGTCGTAGAATGAGGCTGCTCCGTTGTAATATTCACTGTTGTCGGGAAGAAGACCTAACAACCAGTCTGAGTAGGTTCCCCTAACACCTGCAATGAATGTGGTTTTGGAGGTGATTGGGCCCTCTATGTGGCCTCGGGCACTAAGGAGGCCAAGTCCCAATGAGCCGGTTA
>JAZRHK010000081.1:0-10499 GCA_045644725.1 Candidatus Coprenecus sp.
GATTTCAGCGTCAGATTTTCCAACTGGATCGAAATCTGAACCACCTTTACCACCACCCATAGGAAGAGTAGTTAGAGCGTTTTTGAAAGTCTGCTCAAAACCCAAGAATTTCAACATTGAAGGGGTAACAGCTTTGTGGAAGCGAAGACCACCTTTGTAAGGGCCGATAGCAGCGTTGAACTGAACTCTGTAGCCAAGGTTAGTCTGAACTTCACCTTTATCGTCTACCCAGGTAACTCTGAAAGTGAAAATACGGTCTGGCTCAACCATTCTTTCCACGATTTTAGCTTTCTCAAATTCAGGATGTTGGTTGTAAACTTCCTCAATTGAATCAAGTACTTCTTTTACTGCTTGAAGATACTCTTTTTCGTGACCATACTTAGCCTCAAGTTTGGCCATTACATCTGCAACTTTCATAATTGAATGTTAATTGATTAAAGTATAATGTTAATATTAATTAAGGTTTTCTTTATTGATTATTTCACCTCCCAGGTAGCACCACTGTGAAGAAGTTCATCCACAGAGTGGATTTTGGCAGCTGCCTTGACCTCTTCCAGCTGAGCCTCTACTCTCTGGTCGTATGTACCATCCTCCACGTCGCGGATAACACCAAGAGCCACAGGATAATCAGGATGTTTCATATCTACAAGCATAGTGTGGATAGACATATCCTGGCAGTGCGCATCGTGAACAAGGATATCTTTTTCGGTTATACCGTTTTCACCGATTTTAACCACTTTAAGTTTGCCGTCTTCACCAAGAACAAGACCTTTGTCCCTATCCTTACCGAAGATCATAGGCTCACCGTGACGGAGAACGATAGTTCTATCTGCCCTTACATCCTTATCAGTAATCTCTTTATGTGTACCGTCATTGTAGATGACACAGTTAACCAACATCTCAGTCACTGAACAGCCTGCATGTTTTGCTGATGCTACAAACACCTCTTGGTTAAGTTTGATCTCTGAGTCGATGCTGCGGGCAAAGAATGTACCCCTTGCACCCAATACGAGTGTACCAGGATTGAATGGCTGCTCTACTGTACCATAAGGGGAAGTCTTGGTGATTTTTCCCAATGGTGATGTAGGTGAGTATTGGCCTTTGGTAAGACCGTAGATTCTGTTGTTGAACAACACGATATTGATATCAATGTTACGACGGATAGCGTGAATGAAGTGGTTACCACCGATAGCCAAAGAGTCACCGTCACCAGTAGCTTGCCATACAGCCAGCTTAGGATTAGCTACTTTTACACCTGTAGAGATGGCAGTAGCACGACCGTGGATACTGTGGAAACCATAAGTGTTCATATAGTAAGGAAGACGTGATGAACATCCGATACCTGAGATGAATACGAAGTCCTCAAGGTTATAGTTCATAGCTTCTGCAACTTCAGGCATTGCCCTCTGTAGAGACATAAGGACCATGTGGTCACCACAACCTGGGCACCATCTTACTTCCTGATTGCTTTTAAAATCTTGTGCTGTATATTTCATAATCGAACTTCCTCCTATTATAGAATATTATTAACTGCATCTACTACATCTTTCACGATGAAAGGCTGACCTTGAACTTTGTTCAACTGGTGGTAGTGGAATTGTGGATGCTTGTCTCTCAAATATGCTGCAAACTGACCGCTGTTCAACTCACAAACGATAATCTTCTTGAATTTTGAGAATACCTCTGCAGTGTTCTTAGGTAGCGGGTTGATATAGTCGAAGTGTGCAAGTGACACGCTCTTGCCTTCAGCCTGAAGATCTTTGACTGCTGTATAAAGGTGACCGAAAGTACCACCCCAACCAACGATAAGAACTTCACCTTCAGCTTCGCCGATAACCTCAACATCTGGGATGTAATTGGCTACTCTTGCCACTTTCTCAGCACGTGCAGCGCACATCATTTCGTGGTTTTGAGGATCTGAAGAGATTACACCTTCTGGGGTCTTCTCAAGACCACCTACACGGTGCATAAGACCAGGTGTTCCAGGAACAGCCCATTGTCTTGCAAATCTCTCTTCATCTCTTACATATGGTTTGAATTTACCTTCACACTCAGTAACTACTGGAGCTACGATTGAAGGGTAATCTTTCATAGATGGAATCTTCCAAGGCTCAGAACCGTTGCCAAGGAAACCTTCAGTAAGAAGGATAACCGGCATCATGTGCTCCAATGCATATTTACCTGCATAGAATGCTTTGTCGAAACAGTCTGATGGAGAGTGAGCTGCCATAACCATGATAGGGCACTCACCGTTACGTCCGTAAAGTGCCTGGTTAAGGTCTGTCTGCTCAGTCTTGGTAGGGATACCTGTTGATGGACCACTACGCTGTACATCTACGATTACAAGAGGAAGCTCGGTAATCATAGCAAGACCAAGAGCCTCAGATTTTAGTGAAAGACCAGGACCTGAAGTGGTAGTCACAGCGAAGTTACCTGCATAAGCAGCACCGATAGCTGTACAGATACCAGAGATCTCGTCTTCACATTGAACGGTTTTGGCTCCAAGGTTCTTGTAGATAGCGAGCTCTTCAAGAACTGCAGTAGCAGGGGTGATAGGGTATGAGCCGCAGAACAATGGAATACCCGATTTTTCTGAAGCAGCCAAAAGACCCCATGCAGTAGCCTGGTTACCGTTGATATTTCTGTATACACCTTTTTCCTGTTTTGCAGGAGCTACAGTGTATGTATTTGCGATAGCGTGGATATTGCTAGCGTAATTGAAACCATCCTTCAACACTTTCTTATTGACATCAATAAGCTGTGGTTTCTTCTTGAATTTCTTCTCAAGATATTCAAAGGTATGATCCATCTCTCTGTTGAAAAGGTAAAAACACATACCGAGGGTAAACATGTTTTTACAACGTACGATAGATTTGTTGTCAAGACCACTATCTTTCAAAGACTCCTTGGTAAGTGTAGTGATAGGTGAAACGATGATGTTTCTGTCCTGAATCTTCAACTCTTCAAAAGGATTCATGGTCTGGAAACCCGCTCTGACGATATTTGCCTCATCGAAAGCATCTTCGTCAAGGATAATTGTAGCGGTAGGCTTGGTCCATTTAGCATTAGCTCTCAGAGCTGCAGGGTTCATAGCGACAAGTACATCGCAGAAGTCACCTGGAGTGTTGATCTCTACAGCTCCAATATGAACCTGGAATCCAGAAACACCTGAAACAGTACCTTGAGGAGCTCTAATCTCTGCAGGATAATCAGGGAATGTAGAAATTTCATTGCCGTACAATGCAGATGAATCTGCGAATAGAGTACCGGTCAATTGCATACCATCACCCGAGTCACCAGCGAAACGGATAACAACATCTTGTATGTCAATAACTTTGTGCTGCATAATATGATTTGTAATTTAGTAATCACAAAATTAAGCAATATTTTCTCGCTTTGCCAATTTATTTTTATAAAAAAGAGGGAGAACAATTAAAAATCGTTCTCCCTTGTGCTCATTTACAAGAAAAGTGTTAGCCACTACTGCATTGCAGGTTGTCTCATTTTCTTGTCCAATGGAATATTCAAAGCTTTTTTAAGCATATCTGTCACATCCACACTTCTGGTCTCGTCGAAGAAGCATACGCTACCTGCAGACAAATCAAAGATGTAAACAAAACCATTGGCTTTGCCCACTGCTGTCACCTCTTCAAAAGCCTTTGCCTGGATAGGTGTCAAAAGTTCCTGTTGTTTTGCCTGAAGATCCTGTTGTGCACTTGCTTGGAACTGCTGTAGTCTTTGCTGCATACTCTCCAGCTCCTGTGTTTTGGCCTCGATTACTGCAGGGGTCCAGTTTGCACTCATCTGCTCGTAAGTCTGAACTTTAGCTTGAAACTCCTGCTGCATAGATAGAAAAGTCTCCTGCAGTTCTTTTGAAAATTTCTCCAACACTACTTGAGCTGAATCCATCTCATCCATAAGGAAGATAACCTCCTGCATGTTTACATGACCAAATTTCAATTCCTGTGCAAAAGAGATTGAAGAACCGAAAATGGCTACAAATAGAATAATTACAAATTTTTTCATAGGTGTATTTAATATTAATATTTTTATAGATTTTCAACTACCTCCATGCTGATATCAAGAGTACCGTCATTATAAACCACGCCCTGCACAGCAGAGAGGTCAATAATGAGCGAATAGCCGAACTTGGCAGCCACTTTCTTTATTGCATTATCCACTTTTGTCCTTATTGGATTGAGCAATTGCTCTGACTTGCGAGCCATAACTCCACCCTCTCCAAAGTACTCTTTCTGCTTCTGCTGCAAATTTCGCTCCATTGAGATTATATCCCCCTCTCTTCTCTGTCGCTCTGCCTCACTGAGATTAGGTCTCTCTGCCTGATATTTCAGGTAAGCATCTTCTATCCTACCTTTCTCTGTCTCAATATATTGCTGATATTGCTGGGACAGTTTTTCCAAAGTCTGCGCAGCTGTCGCATAAGACGGAATCTGTTCCAAAATTGTCTTGCTGTTGACATACCCTACCTTCTGGGCCTTAGACACACTGCACCAGAGCAATGCCATCAGCAGAATCAAAACTGTCCTTTTCATAACTGATTTCATTAGAATTGTTGGCCGATAACGAAGTGGAACTGTGAACCGCTCCTCTCCTTGTTTAGTATAGGGTCAAATCCCCATCCCCAGTCTATACCGAGAAGACCCACCATAGGGAGCATCACCCTCAAACCGACTCCCGCAGACCTTTTGATCTCGAAAGGATTGAATTTTTCAATTTTCTCCCAACAGTTACCTCCCTCAAGGAACAAAAGGGCAAAAATGGTGGATGATGGCTGCAATACAAGAGGATATCTGAGCTCGATGGTGAACTTGTCATAGATGTGTCCACAATATACTCCATTGGGATCCCTTGGGGTCAATGAGTAGTTCTCATAACCTCTAAGGGCAATTATTTCGGAACCATAGGTATTATATCCTGACATACCGTCACCACCTACCTGATACCCTTCAAATGGTGAGTATCCCCACTTTTTATTGTATGAACCGAGATAGCCGAACTGGGCTCTGGCCATAAGGACAAGATCACCAACAATCTTCGTATACAATGCACCTTTGAATGTCCATTTGTGATACTCAATCCATTTGTAATGCTCCTGATCAGACATACTGCCATAATTCAGGTTCTTATCCCTGAACAGGGAGTAAGGGGGAGTCAACTGGACTGAGAATGTAAAGTCTGAACCTTGGCGGGGGAAGATCTGCTGGTCAGTAGAATTTCTTGCCAATGTCATCTTGTAGCTCAAGTTATTTGACTGGCCGGTTGAGAAAAGGAAGTTGTACCCCCACTTGTGCAGGTTGTAAGCTTGCCAACTCAGCTCGTGATAAAGTACAAAATAGTTATCCGGCCATTTCAACCTGCTACCAAGAGAGGCCGCCACGCCATAAACCTCAAAATATTCATCAGGATTCTGATAGAAATAATATGAGTTTGTCTGTCTGGTATAGTATCCTGAAAGGCTGAAAGAAGTAGGCTTCTTGCCAAAAAGCCATGGTTCCATAAAGCTAACACTGGCAGCAGTATAGTATGTACCATTGGTCTGAAACCTCAATGACAAGGTCTGTGCATCTCCCAGGGGAACAGGTCTCCACGCACTCTTGTCAAACATCCTCCTGATAGAGAAGTTGTTGAAACTTACACCCACTGTACCTACGAAAGAGTAACCTCCCCAGCCACCGGAAAGCTCCAGCTGGCTATTGGGCTTCTCCATGACATTATAGGATACATCCACTGTGTTGGTCATCTGGTTAGGGATAAGTGTATAGCCCTTCGAAGGATCCATAGCGTGCTCAGGATCAAAGTGCCCCATTGATGAAATCTCCCTTACTGAGCGTTCAAACATTGATTGGCTGTAAAGATAGCCGGGCTTGGTAAATATCTGTCTTCTGACTATTTTCTCATTGGTGATGGTATTGCCGGTTATGATTATATTGTTGAATGTAGCCGGCTTACCCTCTACCATTCTCATCTCCACATCCACAGAATCACCCACTATGTTCAGCTCAACAGGTATCACATTGAAGAAAAGATAACCCAAATCCCTATACATGGTACCCACATCCATAAATTGCTTCTTAGGATCACCATTTAGGCGTTTATTCATGTTCACCACATCATACACATCGCCTTTCTTTATCTTCAGGATATCATTCAGTTCCTGCTCAGTGTACAATGAGTTACCGGTCCATGTGATATTTCTGAAGTAGTATCTTTTCCCTTCATCAATCTTGAACTTGATGGCCAATCTGTTAGGCTCGATGTAGTACATGGAGTCGCTCACAATCTTTGCATCCCTGAAACCAGCTTCATTCAATGCCTCAATCATGGCTTTCTTGTCATTGTCATACTCCTTTTCCTTATATTTCTTGGATGAAAAGAAGTTGCGCAGACGCATATCCCTGGTATTCTTCATCGCTTTTACAAGCTTACCCTCCTTGACACTGGTAACTCCATCAAACTCAATAAGTTTAATTTTAACTTTCTGTCCTTTCTTCACATCAAAAGTTACACGGACTGCATTTTTGATGACAGTATCCCTCTCCTGTAGAATATCCACTTCACAATTCTGAAAACCCTTCTCCTTATAGTAATTCTTTATGATGCCTATGTTGGTCTTGATTCCATATTCAGAAAGTTCAGAGCCCCTTCGCAGACTTAACTTTTCCTGCAAATCCGACTGTTCTCCACTTTTAACCCCCTTGAAACTCCATTTGGACACACGCGGTCTCTCCTGAAGCACCAACTTGAAGTAAGCAGTATCCCTGGTGGGGACAAGAGAATCAATGGACAACGCCACATCCTCAAAATAGCGTTGCAGCCAAATACGCTTTACAATTGCAGTCATCTCTTCGCTGGGGACCTTCACCCTCTGCCCTTCCTTCAAACCGGTAAGTGCCTTCAATTGGTCCTTACTGAGATATTTAACCCCTTCCACATCTATTCCGCCCACCACATAAGTAGTAGGTTTCTCATAATTAACAACCACTCCGTTTGAACTGTTTGCCTCTTGTCCAAAGGCAAAAGCAGAACACAAACAGAGCAGTGCAGTGATATACAATTTTCTAAAATTCATTTGTCTATTGTGAGTCAACCTGCAAATATAGTACTTTATTTGATTTGTTCGCTCGTTTTACCGAATCTTCTTTCTCGTGAGCTATAAGTTTCTATAGCCTGGCGGAACTGGGGTTTGCGAAAATCGGGCCAAAGAGTTTCTGTAAAATAGAATTCCGTATAAGCACATTGCCACAAAAGGAAATTGCTGATCCTCTGCTCACCGCTGGTTCTTATCAAAAGGTCCGGGTCAGGAATTCCGGCAGTGCAGAGATAATCCTCAAACTTGGCACACTCCTTTCCAGCCTTGAAATCCTCTGCATACCTTCGAGCAGCCTGCTCAATATCCCATTTTCCGCTATAGCTCAAAAACACTATCAGAGTAAGTCCGCTGTTGCGGCTTGTCTCCTCCATAGCCTGATCAATATCCCTTTTCAACTCATCAGACAAATGGGATCTATCACCCAACACCACAAATCTGATATTATTTTTCTCAAAAGCAGGTTTCTCCTCCAGGATAGATTTGGCCATAAGATTCATAAGGCCAGCCACCTCTTCCACAGGTCTGTTCCAGTTTTCTGTTGAAAACGCATACAAGCTCAAATAGTCCAGACCCATTTCAACAGCCAATTCGCAGCACGCCCTGACGCTCTCTGCCCCTTCAAAATGTCCGTAAATCCTCTCTTTTCCACGCTGTTTGGCCCAACGGCCGTTACCATCCATAATAATGGTGACGTGTTTTGGTAGATTTTCCATATATATCTATAAATTATTACGTTTATCGGCCCCCCACAACAGCTTCTCCTGAAGTGCCTGAAAAAATCCCTCTTTTTTTAGCGAAATAGTCTTCATACTGAAATCCCCTTGGGAAAGGGAGATAGACAAGGATGATGGGATGATCAGCTCTCTATTGTCCACTGTAAGCATCACCTCATCAGCCCG
This sequence comes from Candidatus Coprenecus sp., assembly GCA_045644725.1. Classification (GTDB taxonomy): domain Bacteria; phylum Bacteroidota; class Bacteroidia; order Bacteroidales; family UBA932; genus CAAGNP01. The sequence continues at coordinate 8,011 of JAZRHK010000081.1, forward strand.
CGACAATATCCTCATATCAATAACAGCGTCCTGGGGGACAATTAGAGGCCTCACATTCAGGTTGTGCGGTGCAATGGGTGAAATCACGAAAACCCCTGCATCCGGAGTCACAATCGGGCCACCCACGCTCAACGAATATGCAGTAGAGCCTGTAGGGGTAGCTATCAGTAATCCGTCAGCCCAATAAGTAGGTATATCTATACCGTTTATTTTAAGATCAATACCTATCATATATGGAGTTCTGCGCTGTATGGATATTTCATTCAGTGCATAAGGGAAGAACCCCTCCGGAAGCGACTCTGACGATATTTTCAGGGTGGTTCTCCTGACAACATCATATTTTCCATCCATAAGCAGGGATATCCAGTCGTTTTCCCCGCTCTTCACTTTTGCTGTGGTAAGGAATCCAAGTCTTCCGAAATTGATTCCAGCCACACATACATCACGGTCCCTGACAATCGAGAGGGAGTGCAGGAAAGTCCCATCCCCGCCAAGGGCCAGAAACAGATCCGGCAAATGGCCAAGATCCTCAAATGATGAAAAAACCGGCCCTTCCGGCAATTGGAATCCTACAATTTCCGCAGCTTGCTTAAGAAAAGGCAACAGATCCTCATGGTAACTCAACCGCGCACCATAACGGGACAACTCCTTTACGAGATGCCCTATATTCTCCCCATAAACAAGCGATATATCTGTACCGAAAAGTGCAATATTCATAGTGCAAAGATTGTTAAATTTCTTTTATAATGTATATTTTTGCAAAAAATAACTGCTTACAATGACAAGACTTAGTGTTAATATCAACAAATTCGCAACCCTCCGCAATGCAAGGGGTGGAAACCTCCCCGACGTTCTGAAAGCAGCCATTGATTGCGAAAGATACGGTGCAGAAGGGATAACAGTTCACCCCAGACCCGACGAGAGGCACATCAGATATCAGGATGTACTGGATCTCAAACCAATACTGAACACAGAATTCAACATAGAAGGAAACCCTATAGAATCTTTCATCGATCTGGTACTCAAGGTTCATCCTGCACAAGTCACACTGGTACCTGATGCACTCAATGTGATCACCTCCAACGCAGGATGGGACACCATTGCAAACAAGACCTATCTTAAGGAGATCTGCTCAATGTTCGCTAAAGAGGGGATCCGCACCTCCATATTTGTGGACCCTAACCCTGAGATGGTACGCCACGCATCAGACTGCGGTTGCGACAGAGTGGAACTTTACACAGAGGCATATGCTGCCAACTACCACAAAAACAGGGAAGAGGCAATAGAGCCATATTACAAGGCTGCCCTTGCAGCCCGGGAGGTAGGCCTCGGACTGAACGCCGGACACGATCTTAATCTGGACAACCTGCAATACTTCGACAAGGTTATTCCAGGACTCCTCGAGGTATCCATAGGCCATGCCCTCATATGCGATGCCCTCTACTATGGCCTCGAGAGCACAATTAGTCAGTATTTAAGACAACTAAACAAATTTTAACTATATTTGCACGATAATTAAATAAAAAATAACAATAGATTCGATGAAAAATTTTTCAGTAGTACTAAATGCAGTACTTGTTGCAGCAGTTGCTGTATTGTTTGTATTGTTCTTTACAAACAAGTCTAACAAAAATGAAGCAGTAGTTGCTGATGGTAGCGCAGCACAGAAAGGTGATGTAGTTTATATCCAGATTGATTCGCTTGTGAACAACTACGATATGTTCAACGATCTTCGCTCTGAACTTGAAAGCAAAGCTACTAAAATACAGAACGACCTTAACAAGAAGAGCAGAGCATTTGAAAATGACGCCAAGAACTTCGAAGAGAAACTGAACAAAGGTCTTCTTACCAGATCTCAGGCTGAGAGCATGCAGGCTTCACTTCTTCAGAGACAACAGGAACTCCAGAACTACACCCAACAGAAACAGATGGAGATGGCTGAAGAGGAGACTGTAATGATCAATAAAGTAATGGATGCCATCAAGACCTATGTTAAGGAGTACAACAAAACTCATCAGTTTGCCCTTATCCTTACCACATCAACCACCACTCAGGTAGTAATTGACGGCAGCGCTTCTCTTGACATTACTCAAGATGTATTGAATGGTCTCAATGAAGAGTATATCAAAACAAGAAATAAATAATTACAACCAATAAATTTAAGCCATACCCGATGATTCCGTCACTGGGTGTGGCTGTTTTTTAATAAAGACATGAAAGCAATAACACGTACAGAGTACAATTTTTCCAAACAAACAGGCAAATATGTTGGAAAGGTAAGAGATGTATATACCATCGCTGATGATATCCTAGTTATGATTGCCACAGACAGAATATCTGCATTCGATGTAGTCCTCCCGGAAGGAATTCCATATAAAGGACAAGTCCTCAACCAGATTGCTTCCATGTTTCTGGACAGCACTTCCGATATTGTACCAAATTGGAAAATAGCATCTCCAGATCCTATGGTCACTGTAGGCTACAAATGC
>JAZRHK010000082.1:0-1699 GCA_045644725.1 Candidatus Coprenecus sp.
ACCGCTTGGCCTCCGACTTCCTCCACAAGCCATCCTTTGCCCAAAAATCCCCCCAGTCTCTCAGAATGTCCTCCAATTGACTGATTGTGGCAAATTTCTGTTATTTTCTGCCTTTTTGGGTGTCTCTTCTGGCATCTGATCTGACTTTAATCTGTTGCATTTTCTGTGAGCTAATTGCAGATTGTCCAGCTCATCTGAGCCACCTCTTGCACAGGGTATTATATGATCCACTGTTGGGCTCAAAGGATCAGGATATCTGATTGACTTATCAACAGGCTGACCGCAAATCCCACAGATGCTCTGTGTTGCAAGGATAATCTTTTTATTTTTCTTAAAGACCTGGCTCCTGGCTGGATCATGCTCCGGCCTTAGCTGGGAGGTCGGTCTGTTCAAATAGGCACCCCTGGGCATTTTTCTGACCCCTCCGGCATTTTCCCAAGCAAAAAGCCATCAACTCATCCATGGTTGATGGCTTTTCTTAGGAATCCGAAAAACAAATAAAATAGACAGTCAATCGCTCTTTCGAGCTTTTGACATTAGTATTGTAGCATGAAAATGTGTCCCCTGAGTAGGGTATTTCTAAAAATGTGCTCCACTTTGTCATTTTCTGACAAAAAATCAGATTCTCTGGACCAAATAATAATAATATTTACGCCTCATGAGATAGTATGCATCACGCTCACAAGGGAGTCCTTTTCCTTTTATCTGGTCAAAGGTCAGTCCATAACAGACTCCAAGCCTTAGCCAATAATCAAGGCCATTTGCAACCTTTTGAATTGTATCATCCACAATCTGCATCTTGTGCTGCTTGTTGGACTCAACTATTTTCACAGCTGCCTCAAAGGTTGAGTCATAGTCTGATGAGCTCTGCACTTTGTCTTTATCGTATGCAATAGCCTTGGATGTGTCTGCCATTGTCTCAACTTCCTCTTTCCAGAGAGGATATCTCAAGGAGTAGTGAATTGCTGTGAGATAGTCCTCTTTTGGCAGATAATACTTTGATTTCTCTGATGGTGCTCTGTATTTTCCCATTCTCTCCTCCCTCATAAGTATTTATATGTCTTTGATGACCTCAATCAGATTCTGCTTTGTGTTTATGATCTGCATTGCCCTTTGCTCTGTCATGATGTGCTCTGAGCCCTTTTCAAGGTGCCTGTGGAGGACCACATCATCATAGCCAACAAGGACCCTCACAAGGACACTCTTTTCCGGCTCATATCTCTTGAATGGTTTTGGCTCTCCAAGAATCTGCTCCCACTGCTCTTTGATGTGGTCATCATCATAACAATAGACAAATTTGGGCACCTTCCTGAGAATGTTCACATCAAAATCCATGTCAAAAGGCACCACATGAGCATTGATTCCATCCTTGACTCCCATCTCAAAAGCTGATGGGAATGGAGTGCAGATGAGAGGAGTGCCATTTGTGAGAGCCTCAAGCACAGTATATGACCAACACTCTGAATCACTTAGAGCCACAACATATGATGCTTTTTTGATTATGCTCTCCATGTTGCATGATATGCCCATGTTATAAAAGTTTTTTGGAGGGTTTTTCAGCTGCCCATCTGAGAAATTGAGCCACATGAATGAAATATCTGAGGCATTGAGCATGTCTGCCAATTTTCTCATCCTGTTCTCAATGTCTCCTTTGTCATCTGCTGGGAGTCTTGTTGCTGAGACTAATATGAGCATGTCA
>JAZRHK010000083.1:0-1328 GCA_045644725.1 Candidatus Coprenecus sp.
AGGTGCATTGTGGATGAGGATGGTGTAGGCGGTGGTGTTGTGGATAATTGCGATATACAGGGCTTTGTGAACAACTCCACTCCTTTTGCTGGTGAGAATTACCAGAATCTGCAAACTCAGTGTGGCTACAAGCTGGCTGAGCACATTAACGCTAATGAGGTGGGTGTGGCAGAGGATGTAATGAGCCAGGCAGAGAGGGAGGAGATTGTGAGAGAGCTGGAACAACTGCAAACCTGGAAAGCTGATTCTGACGGAAAGCTGAAACTGAAACCAAAGGAGGAGATCAAAGAGGATATAGGACACTCCCCAGACTGGAGGGATATGTTTTTGATGAGATCCTGGTTTGATTATAACGAGTACGATATACCTGACAACATAGAGAGGGTATTAGGTTTAACTTAATAATTTTTATAGCGATGGGCTTAATAAATGTGATCAAAAACGAGGTTAAGGCTGCTGTAAACTACCAGCAGAGTTTTACCGACTTGTTAGCTTCTAAGGATGTTACCAGGGCACTCTCTATGATGCACGAGCATTCAAAGGAGGCTACAGACAATTTGCGTACTTACGAGATTGCCACTCACAAGGTGATGGAGATTCAGGATCGCCCTGTGTACGATAAGAAAGGCAATTTCTTACGCTTTGTGAAAAGGAACAAAATTCCTATTCCGTACCCTAAGTATATCAATGAGATCGCCCTGGTGTTCCTGTATGGCAGACCTGTAAAGTGGTCGCAGCTCTCAGAGGGTACCGATTATGCCTTTGACAGCTATAAGAAGTGGATGCGTAACATTCGCTTTGATGCTGCTGTGAGAGAGGCTAAGCGTGCTGCTGGTGCAGAGGGTGTTTCTGCTATACTCTATCACACCTACCAGGATGCAGAGGGTAAGCCTAACCTGTTGCTGAATGTCCTTTGCAAGAAAAACAGGGATGATATTTACACGGTGAAAGATCAGTATAAGAGGCTCAAATCTTTTGCCTGGGGCTACTACCTCACTGAGGCTGGCGGTAAGACCGTTTACCATGTGGATATATACACTCCTGATACGATCTACAGAGCAAAGAGGGGTAACTATGGCTGGGAGGTAGTGGTAATGAAAAACGCTGCTGGAAAGATCCCAGTGCTGCTGTTTGAACAGGATCCAGAGCACGCAGATGTACAGCCTATGATTGAACGCTCAGAGAGCATGGAGAGTACCGATGCGGATGTTAATGATCGCTTTGCTAACCCTGCTATGGTTGCCACTGCTGAGATCCTTAACTCTCTCCCTAAGGCTGAGGATGAGGCTAAGCTGTTTATCTTGAAAAATGGCGGTGATGTGCGTTAC
>JAZRHK010000084.1:0-5496 GCA_045644725.1 Candidatus Coprenecus sp.
CACCCGCGCTAGATAGCGGGGGGACCGCCGCGAAAGCGGTGGTGGGAGTGAGCGAAGCGAACGCCTGAAGAACCTAATCTCAGCAGACGATCTCAAGCCATGATGACATCTATAGCACAATAAGCCGATGCACTTTTTGCAAATCAGAAGCCACACCAGTTCCCTTTTAAACAATCCCCATGCCAATGACACCACTCTACAAGTGTTCCATGTGGCCTCCGAATTTCACCACCAATCACGAAGTTTCATCAGGGATTACCTCCGATAAGTTACAGCTGTGACAGAAAACTACTGAATTCAATCACAGTGGCACCAAAAAACAGGTCAAAAGCCCCTGTTTAACTTCCACTGTAACAAGAATAGGCCAATATTCTGCACAGTCCTCATAAGCTGAAGAGTGTTATGTTCCGCAGCCGCTCTCCCGCGACCAAAAATCGCATAATTCTGACGCGGTATCTTCATCCCACCAACTTTGGCTGTTCCAACCAAAGAATACCACTTTTCCATCACAGGGCACCCCAACTGGAGCGGCTAAGCACAGAAGTGCTACACATATACAAATAAAATATTATCTTTGTCGTTTGTATATCACACATACTACTATAACTATGGACAACAAAACTAAATGGTCCCTCGCGGCCAAATATGGACTTATTCTCTCTTCAGCAACAATTATCGTTTCAATTATCGGGATGCTCAATATCCCGGGATGGCTCGGCACCATCATCACTATCGCCAAATTTGTGGCCATCTTCTATATGCTCCGACATTTCATGGGGAAATATACAGAAATGCTTGACGGCTCTGTAAGCTACGGCACATCTTTCAAGTTCGGCTTCCTGGTATGCTTCTGCTCATCGATAATATGCACAGCATATACCTATATGGATTATATGCTCATCCGCCCAGAAGTAATTGAGACCATGATAGAGGCATTTCTCACTACCCAGAACACAATGGGGGCCACATCAGGTGTAATGTTTGACTACCAGACACTGTCATCGATGATGCCTAAAATTCTAATATTTTCACTCTTCCTCGACTACATCATATTCGCACTCATATTCCCTGCCATTGTAGCCAACTACACAAAAAAAGAGATCTTCTTCGACGAAGAAGAACAAACAGAAAACACTGAAGAATAATGGACCTTTCAATTGTCATATCGCTATACAACGAAGAGGAATCGCTCAGGGAACTCGTTGACTGGATCGCTAAAGCCATCTCAGGATCACACCTCCGTGACAAGGAGTATGAGATAATAATGGTCAATGACGGGAGCACAGACAACTCCTGGAAAGAGATAGAGACCCTCGCCAAAGAGGACAACCACATCCGTGCAATAAGTTTCCGCCGCAACTATGGGAAATCTGCCGCTCTCTATGAAGGGTTCAAGGCCGCCCAAGGCAATGTGGTAATCACCATGGATGCAGACCTTCAAGATGATCCAGAAGAGATTCCTGCCCTATACGACATGATTGTCAAGGAGGACTACGATCTGGTATCTGGCTGGAAGAAAAAACGCCACGACAACACCCTTACCAAAAATATCCCATCCAAACTCTACAACTGGACAGCCCGCAAAGTTACAGGGATCAAGCTCCACGACATGAACTGCGGACTTAAAGCTTACAAAAATGAGGTAGTTAAGGCTGTAGAAGTATACGGCGACATGCACAGATACATCCCATATCTGGCAAAAAATGCAGGCTACGGAAAGATAGGTGAAAAGGTAGTAAAACACCAGAAACGCAAATTCGGAAAGAGCAAATTCGGCATTGACCGCTTCTTCAATGGTGTGCTGGACCTTATGACCATTTGGTTCCTGTCCAAGTTCGGAAAGAAACCTATGCACATCTTCGGATTGTTCGGTATCATATCATTCCTAACCGGAGGCTTTATAACCATATGGATCATTGCGGACAAACTCATATCCCAAGCCCAAGGGTTCAAGTTCAGACCTGTCACTGACCAGCCTATATTCTACCTTGCACTGCTGGCCATCGTAATGGGTACACTTCTATTCCTTGCAGGCTTCCTTGGAGAGCTCATCTCACGCAACAGCCCGCACCGCAACGAATACAACATCAATAAGACCATCCGATGAGACACCACCCGGTAGAGATCAAAATCCTCTACGAGGACGACTACCTCATAGCTATAAACAAACCCTCCGGTCTACTCTCAGTAGCCACAGAGCGCGAGAAAGAGACTACTGCATACCGTCTTGTCAAGGACTACCTGACATACGGTAACAGGAGGGCACAGCTCTTTGTACTTCACCGGCTGGACAGAGACACATCCGGCATACTCCTCTTTGCAAAAAAAAGGGAGGTGCAGGAGTCGCTCCAATCCCGCTGGAGCGAAGTTGTAACAGAAAGGGGCTATATGGCAATAGTGGAGGGAATCCCGGAGAAACCTCAAGACGAGCTACACTCATATATATCAGAGAATAGGGCAATGGTAGTATACCAGTCCAAAGAGAATCAGGGAAGACTCGCCATCACACGCTACAAGGTTACCAAATATAGCGACACATACTCTCTTCTTAAAATCAATATCCTCACAGGACGAAAGAACCAGATCAGAGTACAGCTCTCTTCTATCGGCCATCCAATCACTGGAGACAAAAAGTACGGCGCGAAGAGCAATCCGATAGGTCGTCTTGCCCTTCACGCCGATAGACTTTCATTCATACACCCGGCCACAGGGGAGACAATCAAATTGCGCACCCCACTACCGGGCAGATTTCACATTTTCTAGTTTTTATTGGCTCCTACAGCAGGTTTGGAATTTTGAGCAGGAAAATGCTCTACTGCAAATTTCTTAAACTCTTCCGATGAGATAATATTGCATGTACCATTGAATACTGCACCCATCTCAATACCTACCTTAGAAGATTTCACCGCACCAGTATATACAGATTTGGCTTTGAGTGAAAGTGAACTCTCCACAAAGATATCCCCTTTCATCTCACCCCATATATCTGCACTGTTGCAAACCACAACACCATCCACCAATGCCTTCTCTCCTATAACAAGCTTACCTTTAGTATAGAGTTTACCGGTAAACTTACCGTCAATTCTGATATCTGACGCAGATATCATCTCACCTGTCAAGGATGTTGAGTGGGAAATGCGACAGATGTCATTTACCTGTTGTGCACTAATCTCTTTACTCATAGCGTATAGTTTTAAATATGAATTGCATGTCCTGCAGAGGCCTCAGCTGCCTCCATAATAGCCTCACTCATAGTAGGATGAGGGTGAACAGAGTGGATAATATCTGATGCTTTTGCCCCCATATTGCGGGCAACTACTATACCTGAAATCATCTCTGTCACATTTGCCCCTACCAAGTGTGCACCCAGCACCTCATCAGTATTGGCATCCACTATAAGTTTGATGAAACCGTCCCTTTCACCTGCAGCCGCAGCTTTACCAGATGCTGTAAATGGGAATTTACCCACTTTATATTCAATACCTTTCTCTTTTACAGCCCTCTCTGTCATACCTACTGATGCAATCTCTGGAGAGGTGTATGTACACCCTGGGATATTGCCATAATTGATTACCGGAGAGTCAATGCCTGCTATATGCTCCACACAATGGATAGCCTCAGCTGAAGCCATGTGAGCAAGGGCAGGTGTAGGGATAATATCTCCGATAGCATACAGACCTTCCACATTGGTCCTGTAGTGCTCATCCACAATCACTTTGCCTCTATTCATCTCCACTCCAAGTTCTTCAAGGCCAAGATGTTCGGTATTTGGAACCACACCGGCTGCAGAGAGTACAAGCTCTGCCTCGATAACCTCAACACCCTTCTTGGTCTCTACGGTCACCTTGCAGAGATCACCTGCGGTATCCACACCTTTAACCTGGGCAGATACCATCACCTTGATACCCATCTTGCGGAATGAACGGCTGAGCTGCGCTGAGACCTCATCATCCTCAAGAGGGACAATACGGTCCACATATTCGATAAGATGCACCTGCTCAACCCCCATGCTTTTATAGAAGAAAGCAAACTCGCTTCCTATCGCACCAGAGCCAATGATTGCCATGCTCTTGGGCAATTTTTCAGGCACAAGTGCCTGGAAATACGATATTATCTTCTCACCGTCTATAGGTGCAAATGGCAGTGAATTTGGTCTGGCACCTGTCGCAAGAATAATATGGTCTGCACCATATTCCACCACACCATCTGGTGTGTTGACAGCCACAACTTTGCCTGCCTTCACAGAGCCTTCACCCTGAATTACTGTCACCTTATTTTTCTTCAAAAGATACTCTACACCTTTGGACATCTGGGCAGAGACACCTCTGCTCCTCTCTACCACTTTGGCAATATCTACGGTGATTTCACCATTTACTCTGAAGCCGTAGCTCTCTGAATTCTGTGCATAATGCAATGCTTGTGCACTCTTCAAAAGTGCCTTTGTGGGGATGCAGCCCCAATTGAGACAGATACCACCAAGATTGGCACGTTCTACAACGGCAGTCTCAAAACCGAGCTGCGCAGCTTTGATGGCAGCAACATAGCCACCCGGCCCTGAGCCGACAACAATTACATTATACTTCTTTTCCATGGCAATTTTTATATTTTTTACCCGATCCGCAAGGACAAGGGTCATTTCTTCCAACTCTTTTCTCTACCCTTACAGGGGCATTGCTCTTGGCTTCTCCGCCGAGGTTTGAGGTCATCTCATTGCGCGAAGCACGCATTGCAGAGAGGTCAGCTTTCTTCTGGCGACCCTCATCAAGAGAGGCTTCCTCATTATTCTGCCTTAGGGCAATATGGGCTTTAAGGAGATATGAAAGGGTATCTTTGGAGATATTTTCAAGCACTTTCTTGAACAAATTGAAACTTTCGAACTTATAGATAAGAAGTGGATCCTTCTGCTCATAAGTGGCATTCTGTACAGACTGCTTGAGATCATCCATCTCACGAAGGTGCTCTTTCCAATATTCATCAATATTGATAAGGGTAACAGTCTTGTTCACAGCGCGTATAAGCTCCTTACCTTTGCTTTCATATGCCTTCTTGAGGTTGAGAAGCACCTGCATGATTTTAGTGCCGTCACCTACAGGGACCACAACATTCTCAAAGCGTGCCCCCTGAGTCATATAGATGCGCTCTATTATAGGCCATGCCTGTTTGACCATCAGTTCAGATCTTCTGGTATGCTCTTCCTTTACCTTGTTATACAGTGATTCAAAAATCTGATCAGAAGAAGCATCGTTGTAGAACTTGATATCCATAGCCGGATCTACTGAGAGAGTCTTCATAATCTCCATAGAGAACGATTCGTAATCCATCTCCTTGGCCATCTCCGCCATCACCTCGCAGTAGTCACTCATCATATTCAGTACATCTACATCAATACGCTCACCATAAAGTGCATTGCGACGCTTATTATAGATTACCTCCCTTTGCGAGTTCATTACATCGTCATATTCAAGGAGTCTCTTACGTATACCGAAGTTATTCTCC
>JAZRHK010000085.1:0-1406 GCA_045644725.1 Candidatus Coprenecus sp.
GGTTTCCTGGTACACATCGCCAAGATCCAGCCAAGCCTCACCATTGCCAGGCATAGTACCATCAGCAAGAGCCTCAGCCACATAGATCTTTTTCAAACCCATTGTTGATAAAATCGGCATAGTCTTATTTTTTTTAATCGGTTATTATTTATTTCTTACTGTTAGCTCCAGAGCCAGGGAAACAAAGTGCTCATCGTGGTTTTGCTCCTTGATCGGAGGGTTAAGCCTACCTACATTCCAGTTGTAGCCTTTGCCCACCTCATAATGGTTTTGCAGTACCTCTATAACCTTTGCCCTGATCTCTATAAGCCTCGGAAAATTGATCCTGTGTACAGATTTGCCTTTGCCCATCGGCTTAGGAATATCAGGCACATGGATGTTTATGTTTATCTGTCCGAATCGTACAGATCCCTCGCCATCTATGGTGTGGGGCACTATGATAACATCCTCTTTGGTATAGTCGTTTCTCTCATAGTCAATCACACCAGAGATCATTGTGCTTACCTCGCTCTCCTGGAGCATCTGGTAAACCCTGGTTGCTATTTCCTCAGTTGTCAGCATCATAGTACATTTCCAAATAATTCATTTGCCTTACCTTTCGCTTTCGCCATCAGCTTATTCATGGCAGCAGGAAAATCCTTTTTGGCTTTCAGCTCAGCAGGGAGTATCACATTATACCCTTTAGCCTCCACATAGGCAGCGTAACTCATTCCAGCTACTATAATGAGGGAGAATGCAGAACTACACTCATTAGCCATTTTCATAGCCGTTTGTAGTGCAGAATCAGCACCGATTCCTGGCTGGTTTGTCGCACTATAGTAAACTATCTCTTTGTTACGCACCACAGCATAGCCTATAGAGTTTGTGAGGTTGCCTGTCTGATCGGTGTAGGTGTGGTTATCTCTGGCATACTTAGCAAGCTCCTCTCCCAGATATTTCAGGAGAAACAGGATAGCTTTCTCCAGGTTTTCCTGGAACGCCTGTACCTGAGCAGCTACCACTCCATTACCAAACATCGGCTTTACCCCCATACCTCAATGTATTTCCTGTTAAGATCATCCACGCCCTGGATAGTGAACTCATCCGTAACGCCATTCTCAGATATTACTTGAATCTGGGCACCCACAACCAGCTCACCCTTGAAATGCTTTGGTATAAACACATCGTAAGTGTAGGCGTGCATCTGCCCATCCTCTCCCAAAATCTGCCTGGCTGGGATAGACTTTTCTATTTGACACTCACAACCAGGGAGCCAGTCAGGAGTACCAGTAGCAGAGTAAAACCCTGTTACTGGATCCTTTCCTGATTCCTGTATAGTGGTGTAATTGAAAGTACCGTTGTTCCTACCCATAGCTACCACATATTTGAGCCATCTGTTACAGAGGGAATTTCAACAAATTCTGAGG
>JAZRHK010000086.1:0-1110 GCA_045644725.1 Candidatus Coprenecus sp.
CTGCTGACAATGTTATGATATAGGGAGATGACTAATATGGTCATCTCCTTTTTCTTTTCTAAAAATTTTCCGAAATTGCAGCATGAAAAAATTAGTATTCTCTCTTTTAATGCTAGGCTTGTGCTGTAATGCCTTCGCACAGACGGAACCTGACTTTAAAGTCAAGGTCAACACGTCCAAGGAACCTATACACGACGGCCCATACGAGCCGAATATCCAGAGCCTCTCTGATTATGAATGTCCGGAGTGGTTCAGAGATGCTAAATTTGGCATCTGGGCACATTGGGGCCCTCAATGCGCTCCTGAAGCTGGCGATTGGTATGCGCGCAATATGTACCAGCAGGGAGATCGACAGTACAAATACCAGCTTGACGCAAAAGGGCATCCTTCAGAATTTGGCTTCAAAGATTGGATTCCGGAGTTTACCGCTGCCAGGTGGGAGCCTGATAGCTTGGTAAGGTTATATAAAGAAGCTGGAGCCAAGTACTTTATGACCCTGGCTAATCATCACGATAACTTTGACTTATATGATAGCCGCTATCAGGAGTGGAACTCTGTCAACCTTGGCCCGAAACGAGACATTGTGGGAGAATGGGCGCAAGCCTGCAAAAAATATGGTTTGGCATTGGGAGTCAGCGTCCATGCAGCGCATAGTTGGTGTTGGTACGAGACATCAAGAGGGTCTGATAAAAAGGGACCACTAGCGGGAGTTCCATATGACGGATGGCTCACCAAGGAAGATGGAAAAGGAACCTGGTGGGAAGGCTATGATATCCAGGATCTCTACGAGCAAAGACATCCGCTGAGTCCAAACTCTCGCGCTTGGGATTGGCAGGAGGATCAGATTGTTACTCCAGATCAAGAATTCTGTGACAAAATATATAACCGCACAGTACAACTCATCAACGACTACGATCCTGACATTGTATATTTTGATGATACCTATCTGCCACTATGGCCGGTCTCTGATGCTGGTTTGAAGATCGCAGCACACATGTACAACAAGAGCTACTCAGAGAATGGCGGAACCAACCAAAGCGTCATTACTGGAAAAGTGCTCAATGAATGGCAGAAAGAAACCATCATGTGGGATGTAGAGAAAGGTGTTCC
>JAZRHK010000087.1:0-2460 GCA_045644725.1 Candidatus Coprenecus sp.
GGCCTGCGATTTGGCTACCTTCACCTTACCCTTGCCCAACCCCCAGTCAACTATCGGGAAGGATAATGACAACCCTATTATCTCCTGGTCCAATGGGGATTTGTATGCCAGATGGAGGTCATCCCCAACCTGATTAAGGCCAAACTGGGCATAGAAGGATGCGGTAAGTCCGGAGTTGGCCTTGGCCTTGGCTATTTCTGCCTGAGCGGAGAGGCTCTGTATCTCGTTATCCAGATTTTCCGGCGAATGAAGGGCCACCAGATTCATCACATCATCAAAATCAAGTATTATATCCGCATTCTGCGGAGGCTCCTGCAGACTGATATTCACCTTCTCATTGTAGCCCAAGTAATTGCGCAGCCGCTGCATGGCTGTCTTCTGCCCCAATTGGTTGTCGCCTATGGCAAGGCTGTCGTTAAGCAGCTTGAGCTCCATCTGCAGCAGCTCGTCTTTTGTAATGGATCCTATGGCAAACCTCTCCTTGGCAATCTTGTACATCTGCCCTGTATTGCGGTAGCTCTCCTGTGCCATCTCCACCTTCTTCTGGGCCAGCAGAAGATCAAAGAAATAGGTTGACGCAGTAACAGTAATGCTCTCCATGGAGCTCAGATACTCCCTCCTGGCAAGTTCAAAACGCTTGGGCTCAATCTTCTTCTCCCATTTTAAAGTGTTGTACCCATTTATAGACTGGCTGTAGGTTATCTTTACCGGCTGGGAATTGTAGGTAATCATATCTGTTGGCGAAAACTGGTCGAGCCTGTCCAATGAGGTTAGAACAGAGATCGATCCTCCCGTAAACGGAAGGTTCTGGCTGATTGAAAGCCCCAACGAGTTGGAAAGGTTGTTGTTCTCAAGGTACCCTATCTCACCGGTTTGGGCATCCTGCAATGAAACCAGCGAACGGTTATAGTTGCCCAGACTCCCCTGCAGATTGAGTGCAGGAAGGAACTGCGCCTTATAGGTACGGAACTGCCAGTAGTTTACAATAAAGTTATGTTTGGCCAATACCGCTGCCGGAGACTGGCTATGGGCTGTCTCTATAACATCCTGAAGGGTCATGGTGAAATTGTATTGCTGCCTGTACTCCAATTGTGACAACTGGTTCACATTTTGAGATTTACAAGGTATCACTACTACATACATAAAGAGTGTAGCCAACGACATGGCTACACACAAGACACAGTTCCTATTCATATACTTATTTTTACTTAAGGTCTGCCAGTACGTATCTCTTCAACCTATTTTCTCTATAATCCGAAGCATAGACCACAGATGGATCCGGGGTTAATGCCAGGTGCCATACATCACTATCCACCCTAAAACTTTTTATAAAATTCAGGTCATAATCAAATACAACTATATAGCTATCGTTGCCAGGTGCAGCACTTTCTCTACGCCCTTCCTCCCTTGCCCTCTTCTCCCTCTCCTTCATATCACTCACCTTCTCAGGATCTGCTGTCATATACAGATATTTCTCCCCTACAAAAATTCTGTTGTTGAGAATCACATTCTCCGATTCCATCACCGGAATTCCATTCTTTACAACATACTTGGGTTCTACTAGCATAACTTTATCAACCAATGAAATCTTGCCGTCCTCTATCTGATATTTTGAAATGCCGCTGAACAGATGACTGCTCACATACAAGTATTTTTTACACGGAGACAATTCCATCTCCACATTATATCTGCATTTGCCGCAATCAACATTTTCATCATCCAAAAATGAATAAACTACAGAGTCAACTATATTATTGTCTCTGTCAACCTGAACAATCTTCTTTTCCCCATTGAAGTTCTCCGCAAAAATAACAAACAGAGAATCAGAGACAATCTGAATTTCTATAAAGAACATCGGCTCACCCAATGACAGTTTCTGCAAATCAAAAGTCTTGAGGGTATCCCCATGAATCTCCACTTTCTTTATCCAGTCTGCACGCTGGTCCAACATATAAAGGCTGTTCCCATACAAAGCCAAATCTGGAGAACTTATAAGAATCTCTTCTGGTCCTCTACCAAAAGAACAGGCTGAAACTTTTATTTCACCTGTTTTCAAATCTGCCAGATGAGCCAGTTTATCATCCTCACTACGCATACTTCCCAAAAAGCCGTACGGGGTATAGAAGCATTTGAAAACATTCGATGCCACATATTCTGCATCCAATGGTTCTCCTTTAATTTCTATAGCATCTGCAAAATAAAACTCAGGTGTCTTGTACCCTATCTTATCCTTGATTTCATTCTTACATGAGGCCACTGTCAGCAACCCCAACATAATCATAACAAAGTTTCTCATATCTGCGGTTTTAAAGATTTTCCAAATTTCATCACCATAAGCACAGGATTGTCATCAGAGCTCTTGCTCTCCAAAACCTTCTGCAAATGCTCCGGTAATATGTCAATATTATCCTTTAGGAATTCTATATCCATTACTGAAACCAGCTTGTCACTATTAAGAGT
>JAZRHK010000088.1:0-3619 GCA_045644725.1 Candidatus Coprenecus sp.
GTTTAGGAGGTGGTATAGTATGCATAATATACGGGGGAGTGCATAAACATACACAGAATCAACTAAATTTACAAATTTCTCAGAAATGCACATTACATAAATATTCACAGAATCAACCAACCACACCCGTATGCTATGCACATAAGCACTGCCTCTGAGTATCCACTCACCCGGTTTAGTTTTTCTTTGCCAACCTTCAGATGGGTTTGACATTGCCGGTCTCCGGGTCTACAACATATCTTCTAGCCTGCCCGTGCTTTAATTGAGCATGCCGTCTACGGTGATGCCTGGCACACAAGGCCACACAGTAATCCGGGTCCAGATATTTCTTAAAGGTAGCCTCATCCTGTAGTCCTGCATCACAGACTGGGATCAAGTGGTGCACTTCTGTGGCTGGGGTATGCAGCCCTTCCTTGAGGCAATCCTGACACAGGTACTTATCTCTCTTCATTGTGTACGTTCTCAGATTGTTCCAGGCTCCTGAGTTATAAAAGTTTCTCTCAAGTGGGGTGTGCCAGTTGTTGGCCCTAGTTCTTTTATTAGTCATGATCCTTTGCCTCCTTATTCCTTTTATTTGTCATGATCTAAACCTCCTTCATTATAAGGTTTTAATAATACTCACCCATCCTTAGTCTTCCCAATTATTAACATCTGATGGTTTAGGGAAATACCAGATGCCCTTAGGCAGTAGCTTTTCCTGTTCCTGTCTGAAAGGCAATACCCAAAGATGGTAGCACTGGTCACAGGACCAGCCTCTCTGGATTAAGGGACCAGTTGAATAAAACTTATCCGGCCACTGAATCTCCCTGTTGCAGATATCACATTTCATTGTCTTCCTCCTTTGTACACATCTCAATACAATCTCAATAACTTTACTGTCTAGGTCCTCAGCCACGTTATAAGATAGACTTACCTACCAGTGGTACTCTGATATCTATTCAGGATTAAACCCTGCTTAAAACGTAAACTGGAGCTCCAATATTCTCCCAAATGCCTGGAACCGTTGCAATAACTGGAGCCTAGCCGTTTCTAGTAAATCTGCTACAATCCAGTATTTGCAAGGGCTCAGCCAGGGTTGGGACTAACCTGGTTTAGGTAGACCCCTCTACTAAGCATACAGAGAGGTCCTTGAGATGATCAGAGCCACCCTGGAGTTCCAGTAAATCTGTTCCTTAGGCCACCTTCTCCGTCCGTCTGCTGGGTCTATGCCACTGAAGGTCTTTGGCCCGGCATGGAACACATTAATAACATGGTCTTCACGGATTTTTCCAACCGGTCTCTGGCTTAACCAGAAGTGCTCAGAGTCAACACCAAAGATAAAGGCTAACCCAGGTTTATTAATATCTTTTTCAATTTGCTCCCTGGGGAACTTACCAAGTTCTGCTATATAAGTCCATAACCCAAGAGTCTCCAGGAACAGGGTCTGGGACAGACTGGATGTTGACCCGTCCGGCATAGCCAGGTGCTGAGCCACCATGTCACCATACAGTTTGAAAAACGTTTCATACCCAGGCTCTAGCATATCAAAATATCTCATAGTATTGTAAATAGTAGCAACCCCACAGGCATTACTGTTCCCTTGCCGGATCAGATAGCCATCCTCACTAAATTCCATCCAGGAGTCTCTTGTTCCTTGCAACCCATAAAATTCCACTCACTCTCCTCCTTCTTTGTTAAATATTTCACACATTGTCAGCAACCATTAAATCTGGAGCTCAGCCGGTTTATCTGAGAAATTTCAACTAACCCGTTTTCAGAGACGTCAGAGACCGTAGAGACCTATACCTAGATATACCTTTTTAAAGATTTTTATTAATATAAAAAATTCTTCTGTATCCATTGAAATTTCAATGTTTTTGCTTATCTCTAGTTTTTTATAGTTTTGTCTAGAGGTATATATACCCCTAGGTCTTTCCGGTCTCTGACGGTATCTCTTTTTATTCCTGGTTTAGCCATAAGGGATTTCTCTGGTACTTGGCAATCTTTTTCTGTCCCGGCTTCTTGAGGCCCTTGATGTAGCCTTTTTCCTCCAGATATTTTAGGACGTTATCTCTAACAGTCTTATTCCTGAACCGGTATGCTTTATCTTTCAGGTCTGTAGGTCTAAACTCTTCAAACCCTGGGGAAGCAATAATTTCTAAGGCCTTCTCTACGTCAACCCGGTTAAAGAGCCCACCAGATTGGAAGTATTCTGCATCAATGCCTCTGACATATTCCCGGGTGAGGTAGCCCCCAATCTGTATTGCCCAGTCCATGACCTGTGAATTTACAGTAACTTCTGTTTCAGCAAAGTCATTAAACTGTCTGAGGTTGGCTCTAGCCAGAAGCCCGGCAATCCTGAGTACCCGTCCAGATTGTTTCCTTCCCCAGCCATCAGCATTGCTCAGTGGGTCATCTGGGTCTTTGCTACGGATCTTCACTCTCTTGAAATAGTCATAGAAAGCCAAGGCTGCATCTGGTTCAAGTCTGATCATCTTTTGGTAGTTGCCATCAGCCAACAGGCCCTTGATGGCCATGGAGTAGTCCTGTCTAATGTTCTCATCCATGTTGGGTCTGAGATCATTATCATCAGCAATCTCAAAATCTGATACCTTGGCAAAACACCACCGGTTGAGGAAACCGTTGTCAATCCAGTCCTTATTATCCAGAACTTTCCTCAGCTTACCATCCTGTATCAGGAACATCATGGTAAGGATAGGCTTCTCCAGGTTTACTCCTTCACGGGTCACCCTGCTATCTGAATAGGGCTCTCCATCATAAGACTTATTCAGCAGGTTCATGTTGACAGCCCCGTTGCTGGCATAGGCATTACCTATGACATCAAACATACCTCCTTCTGATGATACAAGGCAGATCCGGTCCTTATTAACTTCCATGGTCTGTGCCAGAGCTTCAACCGTGGTATTGTCAATGCACAGCTTTAGGGGCTTAACCGGCTCAAAATTGTCTGATTCTTTAATTGCTTGCAGATACTCCTCATAGGTGCCTTTGCCCTTTTCTAACTGACTCTTGCACTGCCTCACCCTGTTCTCAAGCATCTCTTTCTGACCTTTACTGGCCCTGATATCTGCCCTATGCTCATAATTCCAATGCTTGCAGTACTCTACTATAGGCTCCATTACGGCCCCCAGAATTTGGCTCTTCTGCCTTCCCGGCAGGTCTGCAATCAGAACATATAAGTTAGTCTGTTCCTTCCAGCCACCTCTGCCGGCATCAACAAGATACTTGCCATTCAGGGCAACGGATATGGCCCCAAGAACACTTAGGAAGGCCAGCCCCTCCGGTACTGCCTTCTCTTCAGCTAATGCCTTTCCATAGCTACGGTACGGCTCCGGCAGGGCCTGTGTAGGAAAATGGTTGAGGTATACGGTGGTGTTTATAGGCTCAGGCTTCTCCCACCCGGCTGTGGATCCCTTCTTGGTCATGTTGTCTTCAGCCTTGCCTCTGTCATGGGAGAGCTCATGTTTTTCAGCCGGATCAGCCTCCTCAAACTCCCCAGCTGGATCAGCTCCAGCCCACTCATCATCTGCATCAGAGCCGGTAATGCTCTCATCTGCATTAGAGGTGGTTGAGCTCTCACCCAGGTCAGGCTCAGCCTGTTCCTCATCATGGTTGACCA
>JAZRHK010000089.1:0-1283 GCA_045644725.1 Candidatus Coprenecus sp.
CCTTGAATGCCCCCTCAAGAGATCCCCCCTTGAACGGATTCACCCTCACTGAAGTGAGCTCTTCCTGGCTCTCTATATTTGAACACAGCTCCCCGGCAATCTCATCTCCGAGCGCCGCTGCTGCATACTCCCTAAATTCCAATGGCAATTCCATAAACGTAAAATTTAATCACCGTCTTCTGCAGTACGCGCTACCTTAACTTCCGGGCCACGCTTTTCTGCCGACTCAAAAATATATCTGCAAGGCTCATCTACGCCCCACATAGCATAGCGGGCAAACTGCACAGGCATCCCCTCAAGGAACCTTTCATAGTCTTTAAGATCCTCACGTGTCCAATACACCTCGGAAATGGCTGAAAGGCGCGGAAAAATGGCATACTCCACAGCCTGGGGAGTTGGGAAATACTCTGTCCACAAACAACCCTGACCTCCAATGACATTCTCAAGCACCGCAGCAGAAAGGGTGTCGGGAGTAGGATCAAATTTATATACCGTATCAAGTGCCACAAGCCTGAACATGTGCGCAAGACGCTTCTCATCAGGTCTTTGCTTGTAATTGAGATAGCTCTTGGCGTTAGGGGTCATGATGACCTTATGGCCAGCCTGAGCAGCCGGAACCCATCTGTTTCCGCCACGCCAAACCGTAAGGGCCACACCCTCATCAAGGCCGTTGTCAACCATCTCGTCCCAGCCAACAGCAACTCTGCCGCGAGCCCTCACCATAGCTGAAACCCTCTGCGCAAAATATTTCTGAAGCCCTTTCTCATCTCCAAGATTGTGCTCCTTAATGAAAGCCTGTGTCTTAGGAGATTCCTTCCACCACCTGTGGCAGCATTCGTCCATTCCAATATGGATAAACTCTCCCGGGAAAATGTCCATCAGTTCCCCAAACACATCCTCAAGGAATGCAAACGCCTCTTCACTTGGAGCCAGCACATTATTCAACTTGTTGTAGATACCCCAGGTAATTGCCGGCTTCACATCTGCATTGGACTCCGTCCCCAAATGGGGATAAGTTGCCAAAGCTGCCATGCAGTGCCCCGGAAGGTCAATCTCCGGCACAATGGTAATGTATCGTCGGGAAGCATAATCCACAATATCGTTCATCTCCTCCACAGTATAATAGCCTCCGTACCTGGTAGAATCCACACCCGTTCCAGGATAAAGGACAATAATGGTACCTTCCCGGTACGAGCCCACCTCATTCAGACGCGGATGCTTCTTGCCCTCAATCCTCCACCCCTGGTCATCTGTAAGGTGCCAATGGAAATAATTCAGTTTGT
>JAZRHK010000090.1:0-1574 GCA_045644725.1 Candidatus Coprenecus sp.
CGAGGGATGTAGTTCAACGAGATCCACAGTGTTCTTTACAAGAATCCAAATATTATATCATTATGAAAGAACAACTAAGCATCAAGCTGAATATTCATTTAGAAGTCAGCACTCAAAAGGTTGTCAAGATCAAGGCGCATATTTCCCCTCGGTGTTCATAGCAGAGACAGTGCCATTACGGTATTGTCTCTGTCTCATTTGAGGAGTCTCGGGTGTCTCCATGTAAAATATCAAATGTTCCTTAGCAATTGACTTTGGGACAAAAATTCTCAGATGTAGCCCCCAAATAGGACATTTCAGGAAACTTTATATACGAAAAATGCCTCTCAGCTACCTGAGAGGCATTTTTGAGAGGTACCTAGCGCACCTTCACCACTCGAATGGGTATGCAGGGAGGCCCGCCTCATTATAGATAGTGCCGCGGCAATAGTCCTCTGTGCAGTATTTGATATGGACTGGTCGGGGGACGGATGGACTCCATGCGACAAGTTTTCCTTTTTCTATCTTTGACTGGGCCGGATGATATACACCATCTTCTCCAGCTATCATAAGATAGCGCACTCCTGTATCAGATTTGTCACCGGAATCGCTTTTTACATATAGTCCTTTGGCGTTTTTGAAACTCAAGACCATCTTCTCCCCTTTCACTCTCACATCCTTCAATAGTGGCCCCTCGCACTCTACATTGTAGCCATATTCCTTGGCCAATGCCCACAGTACAAATCTGTGTGCCGGCACCACTTTATTCTTGGGATGAATATCGAGTGAGTCCCCCACATCTATTGCGGTAGCCATCCCTATATCCTCAAGTTTCCCCTTCTCCCACACTTCTGCCTGCTCCAGACGCACTTTACCCGACAGGTCCCCAAATGGAGCCACCTGCATATAGTAGAAAGGGAGTCTCTCCTGCCCCCACAAAGCACGCCAGTCGTTTACCATTTTCACAAAAATATGCTGATAATCCTCCGATCTCCAAGCATTTGATTCAGCCTGATACCAGATATTGCCTTTGATGGTGTAGCCAAGAATAGGGTTTACCATCGCATTCCATATGGCAGATGGGACTTTGTGCTGATACCCTTTGGGGGTGGTTTTTTCTGGAGAGTAACTCTCATACACTCTGTCATATACAGGGTCGTTCTCCATCACTTCTCGACGGGTCCACGATTCTGCATGAGTCCCTCCAAATGCGCAAAGAATCACCCCTACAGGCCTTTCAAGGCTCTTGTGAAGCTCCCTGGCAAAAAGAAATGCGATGGCAGAATATGTTTGGGCCACTTCCGGAGAGCACACCACCCACCTACCCTCACAATCCTCGACAGGGGCATCATAATTCCAAGCTTCCTCCACCTTAAAAAGGTGTATCCCGGGATAGTTGGCATCTGCGGACTCCTTCTCCCACTCATACATACCTGTCATCCACTTGTCTACAGGATGTGGTCTCATCTCGAACTCCATATTGCTCTGACCGCTGGCCATCCACACCTCTCCTACAAGAATATTACCTACAGTTACCGAGTCTCCACCTGATGATATGACCAATGACTGCCCCGACTTGCACCCCGGAGTCTTTA
>JAZRHK010000091.1:0-1218 GCA_045644725.1 Candidatus Coprenecus sp.
CAAGAGACAGGGAGGGTGTTATTACCAAGAGGGACATAGCCCCTTATGTGAACTGCATACATACCTCGGTAGGGGGGGTACGAAACAATGTGGGTATTGGTGCTTGAAGTATTGACGGATGAAGATAGGTAACATATACAAGAGCGAGGGGCAGAACGGGAATGTCTATTCCCCTGGAGGACTCTCCCCTACCATCAATGCAGGACAGGGGGATAAAGGCAGGGGGATAGGGAGCAACAACAGCCCTAAAGTCATAGTGTTTGACGATTACAACCAAACCATCCCGAAAGAGCAGGAAGAGGTTGGATCGGTCACTACCACCTGGGGACACACGGCTTTGAGGAACGGGTGGAAAATATTGGAGATAGACAATGAAGAAAGGATTGATGTTCAAGGGTAAGTTCTGCCCCGTATGGGGAGGACTCTATTGTGCCACGGGGGACAATCCCTCGTTCCACCACGGAGGCATAGATGGTTTGTCCCGGGCGATCAAAGCCGAGATGCACGATGCCGCAGTTGTAGTAGAGGAGGAAGAATATGAAAGAGAAGGCAGGGATAATGTATAAGGGTTGTTTCTGGCCTTTGTGGGGAGGGGGCGTCCTGTATAACTCGGATGCTTTCGCCCAGGGAGGGATGGAGAACCTTTCGCCCACATTGAGGGCAGAGAAGAACGATGCAAGTGTTTTAATAGAAGATAAAGATATGGAAAGTTACAAAGTAAGAAACATTACCCTTTTAGGAACGATAGTTCCAGAGGGTTCGTCCGGGGGCACCGGCTATGATGAGTATGCAAGGCTCCTGGTTTCCTATGAGGATGGTAGTAGCGATAAAATACAGGTGGGCTATTACTGTCTTGACTTAAACGGGGTTTTCAAGCAGCTCTACGATTCCTTGAAAGGCTGCGATAACCCAGCTGAGACCTATAAGCTATTGGAACAGGCAATAGGTCATCTATTCAGGTCGCCAGAGTTTGTTGATCTCGCAACCTTTGCGGATTTGCCGGACGCATACAAGGAAGCCAAGCCATGCGTTTGTAAGACCCGTAAGATATTTAGGATTAGGAAGCTCACCGAGCGTGAGTGTTTAAGGTTGATGGGTCTTTCGGACGAGCAGATAGACCTTATTGCTAACTACCCCTGCATCAAGGATGCGGACGGTAACTGGGTACTCCCGGAGGGGATGACGGAGAAAGAGGCCAAGAACTTGAAGATAAGTGCA
>JAZRHK010000092.1:0-14295 GCA_045644725.1 Candidatus Coprenecus sp.
TGTACAAATATCTCGCTGAAAATCGTAAACACCCCGAGGAAAAATAAAAGGTGATGCAATGAAATACTACGGAATCCCATTTTTAAAAACAAAGCTGATCACAAAGATGATCAGGGTCGCAAAGAGGTACAAATACTATGAGATGAAAAACACAGCCCTCGATTTTGGCATCTCATCCCCTCCTGAGCTCAAGTATTTCAACTCAGTAGTCGGATGGTGCGCCAAGGGTGTGGACTCTCTGGCTGATCGTCTGGACCTGTATGGATTTAGGGATGACGTGTTTGATCTCTCCCAGATCTATGAGCAGAATAACAGAGACATCCTCTTTAACTCAGCCATACTGGGTGCTCTGATCGCATCATGCTCTTTTATCTACATCTCTGAGGGTGAGGACGGCTTTCCAAGGCTCCAGGTGATTGATGCCTATGACGCAACGGGCATACTGAACCCTGTGACCCAGATGCTTGATGAGGGCTATGCAGTCCTTGAGCGTGATATTTATAAGAATCCCATCAGGGAGGCATATTTTACTTACGAGTACACCGCCATCTATGAAAACGGTGAGCTCGTGCAGGAGATCCCGAACAAAGCTCCGTATCCTCTCCTGGTGCCGATCATATTCAAACCGGATGCAAAGCGTCCTTTTGGACACAGCCGTATCTCCCGGGCCTGCATGGCACATGTGGCATCAGCCCTGAGGACAATAAAGAGGTCGGAGATCTCCGCAGAGTTTTACTCATTCCCTCAGAAGTATGTGACAGGAGTGGATGAGTCGGCAGAGCAGCTCGATAAGTGGTCAGCTGCAATGTCCGCCATGATGAAATTCACACTAAACGAGGACGGGACCGATCATGTAAAGCTGGGACAGTTTAGCCAGCAGAGCATGACACCCCACACGGATCAGCTGAGGATGTTCGCAAGTCTCTTTGCAGGAGAGGTGGGACTCACCCTGGATGATCTGGGATTTCCACAGAGCAATCCATCCAGCTATGATGCAATCAGGGCAAGCCATGAAAACCTGCGGCTCACTGCCAAGGCAGCACAAAAGTCCTTTAATGTGGGCATCATGAACACGGGCTATTTGGCAGCGTGCCTGAGAGACAATTATAAATACCAGAGATCACAGATCACCATCACAACACCAATATGGCTGCCACCATTCCAGGCAGATGTCTCCATGCTGGGCGGAGTAGGTGATGCGATCATGAAGATAAACGGATCCTATCCTGACTATCTGACGGAGGATAAGATCCTTGAGCTTACAGGAATTTAAAAAGGTGGTAATGCCCTAAGGGCTTTATCATGGCAAGACAGTGGTTGCAAACACTGAGAGAGTTGTCCGCCAGCTCTCTTTTATCTTGCCTTATATTTTGGTGGGGAAGGGCGGTATATTATGGCAGCAGATGTTGTGCCTGCTCTCCGGGAGGAAATTACAAGAACATTACAAAATGGTGTAATGAGGGACCGGAGAGCGCTGCAGGTGAGCAAAAGGATAAGAGACGGGACGGCAACCTTTGAGGATGCCCATACCTATGCAGAGAGCCTGGGAGAGAACCTCTCAAGGGCACTGGTGAGGACCCTGACACCTGAAAAGCTCCCAAACGGGACCCTGTACTACAATATCGCACAGCGGACTGTGGTCCCTGCACTCAAGGACAATTATAAGATGGTCAACGAGGTCGCAAGGGATATACAGGAGATCGCTGACAAAGGTGCAGGCATAGGGCTCAAGACAGTCTCTGCGGACTTCCCAGAGTCCAGGATCCGGGGACTGATCGACAAGATGACCGAGGACGGCATCACCTTTGAGGATGTGGTCAAGTGGCTGCAGGAGCCGATCATAAACAACTCCGAGGCTTTTGCTGATGACTTTGTCCGGGCAAATGCCAAGTTTAGGAATGACGTAGGCCTTAAAGCTACCATCACCAGGATAGTGGCCCCAGGGTGCTGTCCGTGGTGCGAGGAAAAAGCCGGGACATACGACTACGACAAGGCACCTGATGACATCTATCAGAGGCACGAGCGCTGCAGGTGTACTGTGACATATCAGTCCGGTAAGACCTCGCAGGATGTTTGGAGCAAAAGGACATGGGAGAGCTCAAAGGAAGAGATCGACCGCAGGAAGTCCATAGGGCAGCAGGCGGAGAAAACATCCCAGGAGCGGATCAATGAGATCAGACAGCTCCAGCGGGATGATGTTATATCGGACTTTGTCTCCCAGACTGGTTATAGTCGCAGGACGGCAGCAGCCAGCACAAGGAACAAGGACCCCGTGCAGGTACAGGCAGAGATAAACAGGATCATAGAGAGGCGGAAACGTCTGGGGAGGTAAAAGATGAGGATTGACAATCAAAATCCCTCTTTTACTAACGTCAAATATGATCAGAAAAAGACCAGAGGCACGGATGCCATCAAATTATACAGGTCAACAGGGCAGCAGCTCTTTACCTGGCAGCAGAGGCAGATCAAGGCCATAATGGCGACCACCACCGGGGGACTCTGGAAACACATGAACTATTGCATCTGTGTCTCCAGGCGAAACGGAAAAGGTGAGATCCTTGCAGCCAGGGAGATGGACGGTCTCATAAACCTGGGGGAAAAGATCTGTCATACAGCTCACAGATCCACCACCTCACATGATGCTTTTAACAGGCTCTTTACTTTGCTGAAAAAGGCGGGATACATAGAGCATAACCGCAAAAAGGCGGATATGCCCGCAAAGTCCTTTTATGCCAGCAAACAGTTTGGCCTTGAGCACATAGAAGTGGTGGGCGGCGGGATCATTGATTTCAGGACCCGCACAGAGTCAGGTGGACTGGGTGAGGGCTTTGACCTTTTAGTGGTGGATGAGGCTCAGGAGTACACCCAAAAGCAGGAGTCAGCCCTGCAGTACACTGTATCAGCATCACCAAACCCTCAGATCATCATGGTGGGGACCCCTCCGACAGTCACATCCAACGGAGATGTCTTTCCACGGATCCGAGGCAAGGTCCTTGATGGCAAAGCATACGAGACAGGCTGGGCAGAGTGGTCCATTGATGAGATGCCTGACGAGGATCAGATCTCTGATACCAAGGTATGGAAGAGATACAACCCGTCATACGGGCACACACTCAATGAGCGCAAGATCAGAAATGAGATGTCCGGCGACACGCTGGATTTTTGCATCCAGAGGCTCGGCTTTTGGGTAACATATAACCAAAAATCAGAGATCACAGAGGCCGAGTGGGACGAGCTTAAGATCGAGAAGGTCCCGCAGCTTAAGGATCAGAGATTTATAGGTGTCAAATATGGCAGGGACGGGGTCAATGTGGCGGTCTCCATTGCGGCAAGGACGCAGGATGGCAAGATCTTTGTTGAGACCATTGACTGTGCATCAGTAAGAGCCGGGAACGGATGGATCTTTGAATATCTCCACAACCCAAAGCTGGATAAGGTGGCGATAGACGGAGCATCAGGGCAGAGTCTTCTGGTGGACCAGATCAAAGAGTTTAAGATCAAGACCACAGTGGTCTGTCCAAAGGTGGCAGAGATCATACAGGCCAATGCAATGTTTGAGCAGGCCCTTTATCAAAAGGACATCTGCCACATGGGGCAGGAGTCACTAAGATCTGTCGTGACAAACTGCGAAAAAAGACTCATAGGATCACAGGGCGGCTTTGGGTACAAGTCCCTGATCGAGACCAATGACATTGCGATCATGGACAGCATGATCCTCGCATACTGGTTATGTGCTACAACCAAAGAAAAGAAGAAAAGACAGGCAATAAGTTATTAATGAGCATCCCTTTTGGGGTGCTTTTTTAATAAAAAAATGACGTTTACTCACGGTAAAAGAGGAGGAATTTAATGAGCGAATTTACACCAATAATGACACAGGAAGATTTTGACAAGGCGATCCAGAAGAGACTGGCTCAAAAAGAGAGAGAAGTCACGGAGCAGTTTAAGGATTTCTTAAGCCCCACACAGCAGAGCGCACTCAAAGAAGAGTATGAGAACAAGCTCACCAAGGCCGGGGAAGATCTTAAGGCTGCCCAGGAAAAACTAAAGAGTCACGAGACCACTGTGTCGGATCTGACAAAGAGAGCGGAGGCTGCAGAGGCCAGACTCTTAAAGAGCAAGATAGCGTACGATCACAAGCTGCCACTTGAGCTGGCAGACCGACTCATGGGAGATACAAAGGAGGATCTTGACAAGGATGCAGAGATCTTTGCAGGTCTCATGAAACCATCCGTAACTGCACCACTCCACACCAATGAGGTCAGGTCCACAACCGGAACAGGAAACGGAAGTGTTGACGCTGGCATGATGCAACTGTTATCACAGCTCAGCGACACACTCCAGAACTAACAAAGCAAAGGAGAACATTATGAGCAGCATTTTATCAAAAGGCGCACTTTTTCCGCCTCAGCTGACCAATCAGCTTTTTAATCTTGTAAAGGGTAAGAGCTCCCTCGCAAGACTCTCAGGAGCAACACCCATCCCCTTCAACGGTGAGACTGTTTTCACTTTCTCACTCGACAACGAGGTTGACCTCGTAGCAGAAAACGGAGCAAAGTCCAACGGCGGCGGCACAATCGGGACCGTATCCATGCAGCCTGTAAAGGTTGAGTATGGTATGAGGGTATCTGATGAGTTTAGGTTTGCTGCAGAGGAGATCCAGCTCCAGTACCTCACTGCTTTTGCAGATGGCTTTGCCAACAAGGTAGCCAGAGGACTTGATATCATGGCTTTCCACGGAGTAAATCCCAGATCAAAGCTGACAGCATCAGCCCTCACCAACAAAAACTTTGACGATCTTGTACTCCAGACTGTTGCTTTTGACAGCCTGGCACCAAACGACAATGTTGAGGCTGCCATTGCTCTCGTACAGGGCAACGAGCTTGATGTATCCGGCATGGCTATGGCTCCGGCATTTAAGTCAGCTCTTGCATCCCTCAAGAGAGGATCCACATCCTATGAGGCTCTCTATCCTGAGCTTGGATGGGGCGCTGCAGTGAGTCAGATCAACGGCCTGCCTGTTGATGCCAACAGCACCGTAAACTTCAACTCAAACGCAGACAGAGCAATCGTGGGCGACTTCCAGACCTATTTCAAGTGGGGCATTGCAAGACAGATCCCTATCGAGGTGATCGAGTACGGTAATCCTGACAACTCTGATCTCGGAGACCTTAAGGGCCACAACCAGGTATACATCAGAGGTGAGGCATATATCGGATGGGCAATCCTTCTGCCTGCAGCTTTCGCAAGGATCGTAGCAAACGCATCCGCTTGATGGAGGTAAAAGATGCACTATAGGAACATCAGAACAGGTGCAGATATCTATGTCAATTCAGTAATCTCGGCTCCCGACTATGAACTTGTAGAGGGAGCCGGGACTCCTTCCCAGGAGGATCCGGTGCAGGAACCGGTAAAAGAGGATCCTGTGATCGAGACCCATAAGGAACCGGAGAAACCTGCAGCGACAAAGAAACCTGCTCCAAAGAAAACGACACCCAAAAAGAACACAAAGAGGGCTAAAAAATGAGTAATACCGCTTTCGCTACAGTACAAGATATACAGAACCTGTGGAGACCTTTATCATCCCAGGAACAGTCCAAGGCTGAGAACCTTTTGCCACTGGTCTCTGATGAGCTGAGAGTGCTCGCCAGGGGTGCTGACAAGGATCTTGATGAGCTTGCAGCAGATGACTCCGCCTATGCGTCAGTCCTTAAGATTGTGACTGTGGATGTGACAGTGAGGGTCCTGAGGCAGTCAACAGAGGGCGAGGCCATGACGCAGGAGTCACAGTCAGGGCTGGGCTACTCCTGGAGCGGTACCTATGCTGTGGCGGGTGGTGGTATTGCCAACTCTATCCTCAGGAATGATCTCAAGAAACTGGGACTCTTAAATCAGCAGATCGGAGTGATGTACACATGGCAAGGATAAAAGGGACGACAGTGACCCTCTACGGGGGAACCATAACGGGATATGACAGGTTTAATGCACCAATATACAGTGAGGATCCTGTTGAGGTGGAGAACGTGCTCATAGGTGAGCCGTCATCAGATGATATCGTCACATCTACAAACCTTTTTGGAAAGACCATCTCATACATGCTGGGCATACCAAAAGGTGACACCCATGACTGGGTCAATAAAAAAGTCTCATGGACAGATGCCTATGGTACCACTCACACAGTAAAGACTTTCGGGTATCCCATAACCGGGATTGAGGAAAATCTCCCGGTGCAGATCCCATGGCACATGAAAGTGAGGGCTGAGATTAGTGAGTAAGGTAAAGGTAAAGCTGAACCTTAAGGGAATAAATGAAGTTATGAAATCCGGGGAGATTTTAGCGGCCTGCGAACAGGCAGCCAGAGAAGTCGGGAGCATGTCAGGGATTGATACAGAGATACAATCCGGGACGATCAATTATATCGCCTATGCAAATGTCTATCCTGCCGACAAAAAAGCAGCCAAGGAAAATTATGACAATAATTCACTCCTTAAAGCTGTAAGCGCTGCGGGGCTAAAAGTAACCAAATAGGAGCACGGTCATGATTGAGGAATTATTAAGAGAATTTTTGGAAACATCCCTGAGCTTTCCTGTTTATCTGGATGTCCCACGGGATCATCCCAGTGAGTACTACGTCCTGGAGAAAACAGGAATGACCAGGGAGAATTTTATATGGGAGTCTGTTTTTGCTCTGCAGTCCTATAGCGACAGATTGAGTACTGCATCAGACATGATTGAGGATGCTAACAGGATCATGCTTGATGAATTAATAAAACTTGATGGTATCAGCAGAGTGTATCTGAATGGATCCTCGAATTTTACGGACACATCCAAGAAGATACCCAGATATCAGTCTGTTTTTGTAGTAACACACTATTAAGGAGGTTATAAAAATGGGAAATAATGCCAAGTATGTCAGCACAGGTAAGCCCAAAGTATCCGGAGCAGTGTTCAGAGCCCCTCTGGGGACGACACTCCCGACAGATGCAACGACTGCACTGGGCTCCTCTTTTGTAAATCTTGGATACGTGTCAGAGGACGGCCTCTCCAACTCAAACGATATGAGTATCGCAACCATCAAAGAGTGGGGCGGCCTGATCGTATACAACTCTCTTGAGGAGTTTACGGATCAGTTTAGTCTGGCACTCATTGAGTCCGAGAATGTGGATGTTTTAAAAGCTGTGTACGGAGACGCAAATGTCTCGGAATCAGCAGGGACCATCCATGTGAGTGTAACGAACAAGGATCCGCAGGAGAGTGTGTTTGTTTTTGACCTCGCACTCAGAAACGGAATCGCAAAGAGGATAGTGATCGCAGACGGAGCTATCACTTCAAGGGAAGAGATCACCTATAACTCATCTGATCCTGTTGCGTACGGTATCACCATCAGTGCATATCCGGATGCAAACGGCAAGACACATGATGAGTATCAGGAGAAGTACACAACCCCGAGCGCATGATAAGGAGTTTATATGGCGGAAAAGAAAACAAAAAAGGCGGAAACAAAAACGACAGAGACGGCAAGCGCCTCTGCGACAACTAAAGACACCAGTCCTGAGAAGGTGGATCTCATTGAGGGAGAGACCAGATCAGGACTGAAATTTAAAATCAATGCCGCAGTCAGGGAGGATACAAGGGTATTATATCTGCTCACAAGGATGCAGATAGACAGCCTGCCAATGATGGAAAAGAGCAAAGCACTCTTTAACCTCATGGAGGTGATCTTTGGATCCGGCGAGGGCTTTTTTAATTTCCAGAACGAGGTGGCCTATAGGCATGGCGGGATAGTAAACACCCACACCCTCATGGAGGAGCTCTCTGATATTATCGAGGCTGCAAAGCTAAAAAACTGATGTTCCTCGCTAAGCTCATAGGAGATAGCGAGGAGCTTTTAATTTGTGACTTTGCTCAGTATTATCACGTCCTTGACTACAAAGAGCTGCGGCCCTCACTGGCTGCAACTCTTGCGGTGGGACTACCTGAGGAGTCACGTGTAAAGAAGAAAATAACAGGTGTCAGAGCGACACTTGATGAGCTGCTGACGGCGCTGATCCTTGATGACCTCAACCTGCTTTTGTGGTCCATGAATAAACACAAGGGCGCCAGACCAAAGAAGATATACCAGATGCTGTCCAAACCGGAAAAGCCAAAAGACGAGCTGATGTCCTTTGATACTCCTGAGGCTTTTGAGGAGTGGATGGCAAGAAAAAGGGAGAAGTGGAGACAATGTCAGAAATAGCAACCGCTTATGTGCAGCTGGAGCCAACATTTAAGGGTGTACAAGAAAAAATATCAAAAGAGCTTGGCGGCGGAGACGCAGGTGAAAAGAGCGGCAAGGAGCAAGGGTCAAAGTTTGGTCAGGGCTTTGCATCTGTAATCGGTACCACTGCAAAAGTAGTCGCTGGAGCAGTGGCAGCAGGTGCCACCGCAGTGGGCGGAGTGATAAAGGAATCCACAGCCAACTTTGCCGAGTATGAGCAGCTTGTTGGTGGTGTAGAGACTCTTTTTGGAAGAACCGCAGAAGAAACTGAGGCGCTCAGGCAGAGCATGAAGGACTCTGGGCTGTCGGCAAGGCAGGTGACAGAAGAGCTTGCCAATATGTCAGATGGTGCAGATATTGTGATGCAGAACGCAGCCAGGGCATATGCAACAGCAGGAATGAGCGCTAATGAATACATGGAAACAGTAACCTCATTCAGTGCATCACTCCTGCAATCTCTGGGTGGCGATACCATGAAAGCAGCCAACACTGCTGATATGGCTATCGCAGACATGTCCGATAATGCCAACAAGATGGGCTCCTCAATGGAATCCATACAGAACGCATACCAGGGCTTTGCGAAACAAAATTACACAATGTTGGACAACCTCAAGCTGGGATATGGCGGTACCAAGACCGAGATGGAGCGACTCCTCGCAGATGCATCTAAACTGTCCGGGATAAAGTACGACATAAGCAGCCTGGATGATGTGTACAATGCGATACACGTCATCCAGGAAAACATGGGAATCACAGGAACAACTGCCAAGGAGGCCAGCACAACCATACAGGGATCCCTTGCATCACTCCAGGCATCATGGGCCAACGTACTCACAGGCATGGGAGACAAAAACTCTGACCTGGGTGCCCTGATCGGTACTCTGGTAGAGAACGCAGAGACATTTATCGGAAATCTTTTGCCTGTAATTGAGCAGGCCCTCACGGGAGTCTCCACTCTCATATCAGAGCTGGCTCCTGTAATTGCTGAGAAGATCCCCGGGCTGTTGCAGTCTGTTCTGCCAATGCTCCTGACATCAGGTGTGCAGATTATCCAGACTCTGGGGCAGGGCATCCTTGACTCCATTCCAGTACTGATGCCCACGATAACGGATCTAATTGTGCAGCTGGGGACTATGCTGGTGGAAATGCTGCCGCAGCTGATAGAGGTCGGTATGCAGGTGATCCTGCAGCTGGCTCTCGGCATAGCACAGGCACTGCCGGAGCTCATCCCTACAATAGTGGATGTGGTGCTCACCATAACACAGTATCTGATTGACAATATAGATCTTTTGATTGATGCGGCTATCCAGCTCATGATCGGGCTCACGGTGGGGTTGGTGCAGGCAATACCATTGCTGATCGAAAAGGTCCCCGTGATCATCTCATCACTATTGACTGCCTTCTCACAGGCCATCCCTAAACTGGTGGAGGCAGGCAAGCAGATAATTAACGTAATCAAGGACGCTATAGGCACCTATGGGCCCGTCCTGCTTGCAAAGGGTCAGGCTCTTATTAATGATCTCAAGGCTAAGATCATGGAAAAGGTCAAAGCCTTTATGGATGTCGGCAAAAACATAGTGGAAGGTATCAAAAAGGGAATATCTGATGCCTGGGAAGGTCTTAAAAGCTGGTTTACCAGCAAGGTGCAGGGCCTCGTTGACGGAGTAAAAGATTTTTTCAAGATCGGATCACCTTCCAAGCTCATGGCTAATGAAGTAGGCCAGTGGATCCCTGCAGGTATCGCAGAAGGTATTGAGAGCGGCATGGATGTCCTGGACAAGGCCATGGACGGAATGTCTACCAATGTACTGGCCCGGGGAATAGATGCAACAGTCAGCAGTGTGATGGATACAGCAATGGATGCCGGAGACGGAGCCTCTGATGATCTGTACTCACTCCTGTCAAGCGTACTGCCCAGGATCCTTGACCTTCTGGACCGAGACCAGGCTATTGAGATAGATGGGCAGCAGGTCTTTAGGGTGATGCAGAGGCAGGCAAGACGCAACACAGAACTCGTAGGCACAAAGGCTGCACTGTCAGGTATTTAAGGAGATGCCATGAAAAGACACATAGTAGTTAACGACATGGATCTGACTCCCTATGTGGTAAACGGGTCCTATAAGATAAATGCAAGCGACAGATATGAGAGCTGGGAGGACGGCAACCTGATCGAGCACAGGATCATTGTAGGATCCAAAGTGAGCGGCAGTTTTAAGATTGCCTGCGGAGGTGAGCTCTCACTGGCAGACTTTATGGCAAACTGGTCCGCTGCGGTAGATAACGGGGTGCTGACCATAGGACTCTATGTCCTTAACATTGACAGCTTTGAGGCCCTGGAGTGCTACTTTGAGATAGAAAACGAAAGCCATATATTGACTGCAGGCGGCAAGTGGATTGATGTCCTGGACATCAAGATAAAGGAGCGCTAAATGATAGATGTCCCTTATGAAGTAAAAAAGGCCCTCAAGGACGGGCGCTATACAAAGAATTATAGGATGGTAGTGCTCAATGATGATAATACCGAGGACTTTACCATAGACAATGAGACCCTGATAGGGGAGTCCGTCAGTATTGATGAGAGGATGTGCTCAGGTGATACCTTAAAGTTTGGGCTCTGTGAGGGGTCAAGTCTAGAATTTCAGTACTTTGATAAGCCGAACATAACGGGCAAGAGGGTACAGGCTTTTGTTGATGTTCAGTATCTTGCTGGAGTAATTGGACGCATTAATGCGAGTGGGAGTTTCACTACGCCTGCAGATGGCTCTTATGTGTTTGAAATAAAAAAGGGCAGTGCCACGGGCTTATATGTCACTTTCGCTGGTGGCGGCGATATCTATATTGATTTTGTGTTAGGGCAGACGTCAGAAAGATTGACTCTGGAAGTAGGAGATGTTGTCACGCTTAACAATCCCTCAAGCAATGCTTTATTTGAGGTTAGTGCAGATATGTGGGACACAATCCCGATGGGCTTCTTTGATGTGAAGAAGTGCTCAAGGCAAGCCTCAACGGGGATAATTAAGGCAACCTGCTACAACAAATTACAGAGTGAGTATTTGGATGCTAAGGCAAATGAAACTGTAGCGGAGCTGGTAGCACAGGGCGAATATGGATATACTGACAGGCTAAGTCTTTACACCTTGCTTAAGGAGTTGCTAGACGGATACGGAATAGAGGAAGATACTTATTCGTACAGCCAAGCGAGCGTTTCAAGTTTTGGCGGTGCAAACTTAGTGACAATCCCACTGTGTGACGCATCAGGGCAATCTACAAGCTCAAAATTATTTTTATATATGTCAAGATCGTACGTCTTACTGAACAGGGATGATTTTTATTATTTCTATTTGTATACGCAAGAGCTAAAACAGCATTGTATTGATGAAGTCTGGGGCGATTATAAAAATCTTTATACGAAAGTAAACAATACTGTATATACGATAGAACAGTTCGCCAATACTGCATACACTGACGCTAGGGCTTTGTGTGGGGAAATATACTGTAGAAAAAGGGTTGATATAAATACTTTTTTCTTTACAAGAAAAGGCGGAAGTAGTAACGCTTATACATCTGAGTATTCAGAATGTTATGAGATCGATGCTAGTATTCCTGTCCATGCCTCAGCCGGTACGACACCTCCAGTGGTGAAT
The DNA here is from genome assembly GCA_045644725.1 of Candidatus Coprenecus sp. Taxonomy (GTDB): domain Bacteria; phylum Bacteroidota; class Bacteroidia; order Bacteroidales; family UBA932; genus CAAGNP01. The sequence goes on from JAZRHK010000092.1 coordinate 11,902, forward strand.
TTGGTTGTATGGGAAAATTACTTTAATCAAGTTTGGGGCGAGGATTATGTTTTTGCAGACATTTATAAAAAAGAGCTGAGTGCAGCGCAAAAGGTGCGTATTACTACAAGCGAAATGGAAAGCATACAAGACGTAACCCTCAGAGATTTGCAGTCTGCAGTGTATGAAAGCAGTTGTCAATTTGGTCAGCTCTCCCGGGTAACAGACCTCTTTTCCGGAGTTGAACTAAATAGAAACGCACTTTACCCTGCTGATGATCTTCACCCCGCCAATGATCTTTATCCAAGAGGAGCATCTCTCAGCACTACCAAAGCACTCTACTCCAAGCTCTGGGCAGATGAGGGCAACGTCCACAAGTGGCGCTATCTCATCATCACATATAAAGGCCTTGACGAGGAAGAGAACGAAACCGACTACACCCTGCAAAGGACCATAAACAGTGACGGCACTGACGACTACAACATGAGCGATAACTGGCTTTTCCGCAATCTGGTATGGACAGCATCACAGGTCGGAGAGTACGCAGATGCAATGGTCGCAAAGATGCAGGACATCACATGGTTTCCTTTTGAGATGTGGTGCGCAGGACTCCCGTACCTTGAGACAGGTGACGAGATAGAGATAACGCTGGGCGAGGAGACATATACGAGCTACATCCTGCAGAGACAGCTCAAGGGCATACAGAACCTGCAGGACACATATATCAATGGGACCTTGGACATATTCTAGGAGGGCAAAGAGATGGCACTACCAAAATTATATGAGCAGACAGTCTGGCACAACAACACAAGCCCTGCACTAAACGAGGACAACCTCAACTCAATGTCGCAGGCGATAGATGACATAGACGACAGAGTGATTGAGCTCGCAGGCACGATCATGGAGGATGTGCCGGAGATACGAGAGGACCTTGAGATCTTGGGACCTGCTGTCGAACAGATCAACACCAATGTTGCAAGAGCCGAAACCGCCGCCGATAATGCTGAGGGTTTTGCGACAGCGGCATCCGACAGCGCAACGATAGCAACGAACAAGGCGGAGGAGGCTGGTGAGAGCGCAGCAACAGCGGCACAATCAGCTCAAGATGCCGAGACTGCCGTGGAGAATATCGAGGAGCTTCTCGGAGTGCCTACATTTTCGGTTGACTTCACCACGGGTCAGCTCACGTACTCGATTGATACAGTGTACAGCTTCACAATAAACACCACGACAGGCGATTTAGAATGGGAGGTAGCATGATGGGAAATGCCGGAAGAGTTTTGATGATACCAAAAGGGGAGTATAACGCAGCCACTACTTACGAGATGCTCGATTTCGTGTACTACAATGGGCGGAGCTATGTCTGCAAACAGACAAGCACAGGAAACGTACCAACCAACACGACATACTGGCAGGCGCTGACAGGAGATGCTAGTGCAGAAATTCAGGCTTTAACGAACCAAGTAAACGGCAACTGGTCAGAGGGTGGCAAGAACTTACTGCCTAATACTGCAAAGACGCAGACAGTAAGCGGCGTTACTTTTACAGTCGCTAAAGATGGTACAATTACTGCCAACGGAACAGCGACAGCAAATATCTATTTTGTAATCGGTACAGTTTTTAATTTGGTAGGCAGTTTTGTATTAAATGGCTGTCCTACTGGTGGCGGTGGCTCAACATATAGATTATACACGTATGCTTCGGGCGGCGGCAGTACAATAGCATCTGACTACGGCGCAGGCGCTTCTTTCACTTTGGCAGAAAGTACGGATATTGATGTCGCTATTTTGTTGCTGAATGGTCAGACTGTTTCTAATCTCGTATTTAAGCCCATGATAAGGCTTGCCACAGATGCAGATAGCACCTATCAGCCCTACGCAAAAACTAACTTGGAATTGACGCAGGACATTGCAGTAAAGAAGCTGACAAACTACACCCCAACAGCAGGCACAAACGTAACTATAAGAGGTATCGACATATATAGGTCGGGGAATACCATATCACTTCTTGTTTACATTGATGTTACTAGCGACCTTTCGAATAATGATGTTGTAGTATCTTTTAACAAGGATTTACCTAAACCCGCAACACTTTACGCATTGGGTATGTGTAAATCTATCACTAGTAGTGAGATAGGGCAGTTGCTGATGAGTAGAAACACACCAAATAAGATACAGGCATGGGGTGCATTAAAAGCAGGGTCGTATTACTGCGCACCGATAACGTATTTAACGACCGAATAACGTTACTTCGCAAAAGGTTTACATTTACGAACTAACTGCAACTTACTGCAACTTAAATCTTGAGCCATCACTTCTCATCGGAGTGGTGGCTTTTTACTGGAGGAGATCATGGGCTTCAATGATTTATCGGAATTTCTGGATATATTCTCACGGATTGCCAATGTAATCGTAA
>JAZRHK010000093.1:0-2391 GCA_045644725.1 Candidatus Coprenecus sp.
TTTCTTGGATACAGTGTGCAATTTGATGTGCGCTTCCAGAAAAAGGGGCCTTTTCTTGGAAGCTGGCGGGATTCTGATGTGCACTTCCAAGAAAAGTACCGATATTTTGGAAGTTGTCAAGGTTTTGATGTGCGCGTCCAAGATATGGCTCCTTTTCCTGGTAACTGACAGCAAAGACGAAGGGCACCTCCGACACTTTTGACAGGTTTCCGTCGGAGGTCCTGTTGTTCTGAAGGGCACCTCCGACACTTTTGACGGGTTTCCGTCGGAGGTGGGTACAAGGCAAGTCGTGCGAGCCTTTAGGCCGAGCTCGCGCGACTTGCTTTGAGTGGTCGGCCCTGGTTCCGGCCAGCCACGGTGCCAGATAAGATAGAGACGTTAGAGTTACCCGCTTGACAGATCCTGGCCTGCACTAGAAATGAGGCTGAAGTGCAATGACATTCTTCAGCAAATGAATATTGCAGCAAAATGACAGTCAAAACTACAGAGACACAACAGACAGAGGGCTTCTATAGCAGAATCAGAAACAAAACGACAGACACAACGTAGTCAAAGGGTAGCTGTAGCAAAATCATATGCAAAATGCCACAGACACAACGCTAGTGGAGAGTATCTGCAGCAGAATCGTAGGCAAAACGCTACAGACCTATTGGACTTGCAGGCTGCCAAACCTTAGGCCACGCCAATAGTGCTCACAGAGCATATACACCACATTCGTGTGGCTTAAGGTCGGTTGCATGAAGTGCCCCCTATAAGTTGGACGGATTAGTAAATGAGTTTTGATGTTTTTTTCTGTAGTTTACCGGACTCATCTTAAGTCTCGTTTTGATTCTATCGCAATTGTAATACTGTACATATTTCTTTAATTCAGATTCAAACTCATCGAGAGAACTGAAGTTTTGCAAGTACAAAAGTTCTGACTTCATAGTACCGAAAAAGCTTTCCATTAGAGCATTATCATAGCAATTACCTTTTCGGGACATACTCTGAGTAATTCCCTTTTTCTTTAGAGAGTCAACAAACGAAAAGTGTTGGTATTGCCAACCCTGGTCCGAATGCAAGATGGTACCAGATGCCCGGAAGTCTCTGTTTCTGAACAATTCTTCCAGCATTCTTTCAATCTGGTTCAAGTCGGGTCTTCTGGACACATCCATTGCTAGTACTTCTCCATTGAACATATCAATCACAGGTGAGATATAGCATTTAGCATCACCTATTTTTACCTGAGAGATATCTGTTGTGAGTTTCTCGAGCGGCCTTTCTGCAGCAAAGTCTCTTTCTATCACATTGGGAGCCACCTTACCTATCTGACCTTTATAGGAGCGATACTTGGTGACCCTTATGGTGGACTTCAGTCCCAGTTCACGCATTATCCTCTCTACCTTTTTATGGTTGACATGAATGCCATCCTGTCTCAAAGATAAGGTTATCCTGCGATATCCATAACGCCCTCTGTGAAGATGGAAGGTATCATATATCTTCTTTTTCAGCGCGGCATCAGGATCTCCTTTACGTAAAGCAGTTATGTTGTAATAGAATGTGGATCTTGCCATCCCTTCCAGCTCAAGAAGCTCCTCAAGCCCATACGCTTGCCTTAGCTCTTGGATGGCTTCTGCACGCTCTCTGTTATTCGCTTGCATCTCTCTGACACTAAAGCCTCTACTTTTTTTATCAAATCGAGTTCCGCTCGAAGACGGAGATTCTCTTTCCTGAGCTGCTCCAACTCGCTCATTGGTTCTCCTTTATTCTTCCTTTTCTTTGCCATAATGGGCACTGCTATTGATGGAATATGGTCATACAGACCTGTGAATCCCTTTTGATTAACTGTGGTTACCCAGCGCCTTAATGTCCGTATCGATACGCCAAATACAGCACTAGCTTCAGTCAAAGGTAATTCTTTTTTTAACAATTCCTCAGTAATTGAAACACGATCATAAAAATCGTACTTGTTGCCGTGACTTTGTATCCTCAAGGCGTGCGGACCTCCGGCTTGATATTGTCGATACCATATTGTAACCAGAGGAACACAGATTCCTGTAATTCTCCCAACTTCGGACGCATTCCTCAATCTTACATAGAGTCTGATTGCATCCAGTTTATCTTCAAGACTATACTTATAACACTTGGACATAATGATTTGGTTTATGTCCAACTTCTTGGGGTCACTTCAGCAAATGACCTTAGGCCACGCCAATATGCCTTAGTAGTACCTGAAGGCCAATCTAGCGTGGCCTAAGGTTTGGTCCACTAAGAATTTCGGTTGACATTTAATGGAGACACTATCGACCCCTACCACTTTCTTTTCACATCCAAATGTCACGGCGGCCGATATTACTCCGGCATCACAAGAAACAAGGTTGGGAGCAGGAAGGAGAGAAATAAAATCAAGTC
>JAZRHK010000094.1:0-2069 GCA_045644725.1 Candidatus Coprenecus sp.
CGTCTCTATTCCCGGGATAGTGAGGACTGTCTGCTCGTTTCCTCCCATCTTGTTTCAGCTGGTACCCACGGTGGGACTTGAACCCACACGTCTCTCGACACTACACTCTGAATGTAGCATGTCTGCCTATTCCATCACGAGGGCATATTTTGGCAAAGCGGAGAATATTTTATCGCAATAGTTTGCAACCCATCTTGAGAACTTCTCTTTGGCTATCCGGTACCAAGGCCTATGACCGGCGCTTCTGGTGGGGATAGTGGGACTTGAACCCACACGGTATCACTACCATCGGATTTTGAGTCCGACGCGTCTGCCAATTCCACCATATCCCCATATAAAACGCATTTTTGGGGTCTGCAGCCCCACACAGCAGCATCACTGGCGGTTCTCGGTTTTCAGTAATGAACCAGCTAAATACACTTATGTATATTAAACGCCCCAGACAGGGCTGCTCTCACTTCACGCCCGAGAGTCAGTCGGAGGGTTTCAGGCACGACCCACAACCGCTTTTCTTACTCTAGGGTTGAGATTATAGTCCAAACCCATAGCGAAATCAAAAGCAAAAACACTACTAAAAGGACTCTTACTATAACAGGAGTTATTGTACTTGTCTGGCATTATCAATATCGCCTATCATCTCTAATAATAACCCCACTCACCCTTGCTTACACAACTGGGAGAGATTTCTCCGTACCGGACTCGAACCGATACAACACCTATTACTTCGTGCGTTCTCACCATTAAACTAACGGAGCTTTTATAAATCTAAATGTGTCCCACGCTGGACTCGAACCAACATCCCCGGCTCCATGCCGGTGCCCTCCCCTTGGACCAATGAAACATATGGTGGACCATACCGGACTCGAACCGGTCACCTCAAGCTTGCAAGGCTAGCGCTCTCCCAGATGAGCTAATGGCCCAGATACGCAACTTATTTATGTACTGATGGAGTTGCCAACCACCCTGGCATAAGACTTTAACCTCGGACTTCGACCACTTGATTGAGGGAGGATACTTATTTACCGTAGTTTCCTCAACAAACGTCCAACTAAAGTATGGGCACTCTGGTGGGGAATAAGGGACTCGAACCCTTACACCTTTCGATACATGATCCTAAGTCATGCGCGTCTGCCAATTCCGCCAATTCCCCAGATGGGGTGCCCCACGAGTTTTTTTATCCTCTCGACTCTGGGGCGGTACTTGAGAGCATGTCCCCTTATATTTGGTTACCGCAGAAACGGTACACTAAAACCTCCGAGTGAGAATACTCTCACAACAACAAACGCCTTACGGCTGGCGGGTGAGGAGGGACTTGAACCCCCGACCCTCTGATTAACAGTCAGATGCTCTAACCAACTGTGCTACACACCCATATTTAACTTCTTTCTTTATCTTACATATATATTATAACATATTTTTTTTGAAAAATCAAGAAAGATTTTTTGATTAGTTTTTCCTCCGCAGAGAGGGAAACTATCAAACCCACATCGACATTGGACTTTACCATCCGCCTTAACCCACCTGTTAAGTCCATAATCCTTAGGGGCGAGCCAATCATCTTCCGTTTATTTAGCAAACGGGAAAGGGTGGCTGCTGACCATCTCAAACGCTGTAGCTCTATTTTTCGGAATACGGCTACTCAGACCGGCTACCTCACCGAAGCCCACTGGGCGCTACCCAGGCAACATTCAGCCTCTTGGCAACTTTTTTCAAGACGGGATTTTCGATATACGGCGTTCTACCATTAAACTACTCTGCCATATTGGCGACAGAGGGAGGAATCGAACCTACCAACCACCGGCACCACAAGCAATCGTTAATTGCTGTTACCGTCTTTTTAATGGAAAAGGTTGTATGGAGGAGAAAGTAATTCGTGCATATCACTTTCTTTACCTTACATATATATTATAACATATTTTTTTGAAAAAATCAAAAAAGATTTTTGAGTCAGTCAATGGAGGGCATTGCCACACCATCAACCCAGGTGTTTGCGAACACAGCCTGAACTTCCTCTCCTTGTTTCAGAAGGAAAGAATGCTGTTCATAATCTTCATCAGAAATCTCATAAA
>JAZRHK010000095.1:0-12619 GCA_045644725.1 Candidatus Coprenecus sp.
CCAGATCCTATGGTCACTGTAGGCTACAAATGCAAAGGCTATCCTATCGAAATGATTGTCAGAGGATACCTTACAGGAAGCTCATGGAGGGCATACCAAAGGGGAGAGAGGTCTATCTGCGGTGTTCCTATCCCCGACGGAATGAAAGAACACCAAAAATTCGAGAAACCTATCATCACCCCTACAACCAAAGCAGAAATTGGTGACCACGACCAGGATATCTCCAAAGAGGAGATCATCGCCAAAGGTCTTGTCCCTGCAGATGAGTATGAAAGACTTGAGCAGATTGCCTTGGCACTGTTTGAGAGAGGCTCAGAGATGGCTGCCAAACAAGGTCTTATTCTGGTTGATACAAAATATGAGTTCGGTACCAGAAATGGTGAGATCTATCTGATGGACGAAATCCACACACCAGACTCATCACGCTACTTCTATGCTGAGGGATATCAGGAGAAATTTGACAAAGGGGAACAGCAAAGACAACTTTCCAAAGAATTCGTAAGAGAATGGCTTATGGACAACGGTTTTAGCGGCCAACCTGGACAAAGCGTACCTGAGATGACCCCTGAGAAGGTAGAAGAGATCTCAGGAAGATACATTGAACTCTTTGAAAATATTACTGGCAAGAAATTTGAAAAGAGTGAGTATGGTCCACAGTCTTACGAAAGGATTGAGACCAACATTGAAAATATGATTGCAAGAATAATATGATAAGACATCTGAACATTATATTGATAGCATTGCTCTCTTTAGGGAGCAATGCCTATGTTTATGGACAAGGTTTCGTCCCTACCCCTGTAGAGGTCTCCGATGAAAAGGTAAATGTCAAGGGGGAGATTTTCTATGTGCACACAGTACTCAAAGGGCAGACTCTATACTCCATAAGCAAAGCATATAATGTTTCTACAGATGATCTGAACAAATGCAATCCTGCACTCAAGGATGGTCTGAAGAGTGGCTCACTATTATATATACCGGTCAAAACCACTCCAAGCACCAATCCTGAACCGAAGGCCAATCCTGCACCAGCTCCTGCTCCTGCCCCTGTACCAGCACCTTCGCCTTCAGTAGTCACAAAGGACAAAAAGTACAAAAAACATACAGCCAAATGGTACGAGAACATCTATGATGTTGCCCAAAAACATAAGGTGCCGGTAGATGCTCTCATTGACATAAATAGTCTGAGTGAGAATACTGTTCTCAAAAAAAGGCAGGTTCTTCTTATCCCTGACAAGGAGTATATAACCGATTTCAACAGAAGGAAAAACGCACACCTCAACAATACTCCCAAAAATCCTGACTTGGCCACATTTCCAAACAACTCTATCGAAGAAGAAAAGTTCCAAGATACAACATCGGCTCAAGAGTTGACGTATCATGCTCACCGAAGCTATAAGATATCACTGATACTCCCATTTGACGGAAACAATCAGATGGATTTCTATTCAGGGGCTCTTGTAGCCTTCAGAGACTTCAAGGAGGCGACAAATACAGAGTACACACTCAATGTCATCAACACCAATGAGTATCCAAGCATCCAATCCATAATTGCATCAGGGAAATTGGATGACAGCGAAGTGATAATAGGACCCATTCTGGAAAAAGATCTGGCACCAGTTGCACAATGGGCAAATGAAAACAACACCCCCTTGGTTTCGCCTCTTGACCCCAAAGCATCGCATCTTGCAGAAAATAACCCCAACTTCATACACTTCGCACCTACTGCGGAGAATCTCATTGACTACACATATGAAGGGGTATCGGAGAATGGAAGAAATAATGAAGACAAACCTCTTGTCATTTATGAAAAATGGACAAGACACTCCAATCTTGTGACATCATCCATCAATTCGCTGCTTTCCAAAGGGATAGAGATAGACACTTTGGGCTACGGTATTCTGGAGGGAAGGGGTATAGATGCAGTAATGTTTGAAAAGTTGGATACCACAAACACAAATACAGTGTTTGTAGTATCAGAAAATGAAGCATTTGTATCGGATGCACTGAGAAATCTGCATCTGGCAAAAGGGCGAAACAGCCAGATCAATATCCATCTTTTCGGACTTCCAAAGTGGAAAAATTATGAAATTCTTGAACTTGCATATCTTCACGAGCTGAACACTCACCTGACATTGCAATACTACATTGACCACGCAAATCCTGAAACCACTGTATTTATTGAGAGTTTCAGATACAATTTCAAGACAGACCCTACCCAATATGCTTTCCAGGGTTACGATGTAGTAAGCTATTTTTTATCAGCTCTGCACCAATACGGCAGGTCGTTCCCAATACATTTGGAACATCATGAAAAAAGCCTTCTCCAGTCAAATATAAAACTGAAAAAGGCTGATAATTGCTCCGGTTTCATCAATACCGGCATACGTAATATACTCTATTCCGGCAACTGGACAATAAAACCGTGGGAGTAAAGCCAAGCTACCTCACTTTCTGACAACATGGAAAATTCTATCGGCTCTGTACTGATGGGAACTTTTGTTATTGTTTCAAAACAACAGTAATCACCGCTCTGGTTTTGCTTCCATGGGGCTACTACTATAGTATTCTCAATACGTATACCGTGTGACCCCTCAACATACACTGCAGGCTCATTTGAAAGGACCATCCCCTCCATAAGAGGAACTGGATTCTCTTCAATCCTGATACTTTGCGGACCCTCATGCACACACAGATAGTGACCTATACCGTGTCCCGTGCCATGAAGATATTTTTTGCCTCTGGCGAATACTGGCCCTCTTGCCAGAATATCCAAATGTGCCCCTCTTGTCCCTTTGGGGAACTTGGCCATAGACAGATCTACCATTCCCTTAAGCACTGCAGTATAATCTTCCCTCTCCTCCTGTGTCAATTGCCCCATGGGGATAGTACGTGTCGTATCTGTAGTTCCGTATGCATATTGGGCACCTGAATCTATTAGTAGAAATCCTTTCTTCTGAACTATAGCAGAACTGTTCTCTGTAGCTGAGTAGTGAGGCAATGCTCCATTTGCTGCGTAAGCCACTATAGGCTCAAAGCTTTCACCCCTGTAGTCTGGAGATTCCTTTCTGAACTCAATAAGCTGCTGAGCTATCTCATACTCTGTCAATGGAGCTAAAGCATACTCCTGCTCAGATTTTTCCACTATATTGACCTTCAAAAAATTGAGAAGTTTTTCCCAAGCTTTTGCATCTTCCTCGCAAGCCTTTCTGAATCCATCAAGCTCCACCAGGTTCTTCACACTCTTCATCATATTTATAGTCCCCCCCAATGTAGGGTCAGCCATATGTGTGGGATATAGTGATGATGGGTGTGTATTCTCAAGGGCCGCCATATAGTTTTTAGCTGTGACCTTATTTGATGAGAAAATCCTTATACACCCTTTGTCCAGATTTCTGAGATACTTGGCAAATGAGTCGTATGGTCTTATCTCCACACCTTGTCCGCACACATATGCCAAGGCTTGACCGGTGAATTTCTCTTCCGCTGCAAAGAGGATAATTTTCTCCCTGGTAACTACCGCATATGAGAGGACAAGAGGATTGTACTCCACATCGGTACCTCTGATATTGCATAACCAAGCTATCTCATCCAATGCTGTAACAATATAGGCATATGGGTAAGGGAAGTTGAATATTGCATTGATTCTATTGTGCTTAGATGATATTGACTCACCTGAAATATCATCCGGCATATGCTCTATCTGATGAAATTCAAGGGCCGGCCTCTCCCCCCATATTTCAGAGAAAGGATCCTCAATCATGGTTACATTCACGGGGGACAGCTCATCCACCAGTGACTGGTACTCCTGATATGTGAAAAGATTTTCATCCACAGCCACAACACTGTCCTCATCAAGTTCTGCCCGGAGCCACTCATTTATGGATGGGGTGCCCTCTACCTTCATCTTCATAAGCTCCACACCTGACCCCTCCAGCTCTTTTTGGGCTTGGATAAAATATCTGGAATCTGTCCATAGAGCAGCCTTGTCACCAGTAACAACGAGAGTTCCTGCTGACCCTGTAAAACAAGAGAGCCACTCCAGACACTTGTAATGGTCCGGAATGTACTCTCCGAAGTGTGGGTCAGTGGAAGGAATTATCATCGCTGATACCTCTTCACGCTCCATCAAGATGCGCAAAGAATTAATAGCATCCTTCCTGTCCATATTTATGTACCCTTATTTCAACATTTTGGATGCATCGAGATTATCCTTCTCAATGTCCTTGAAGTAGTTGAAAGTGCCCACTTTCAACTCTACAGTAGCAGCCTCATCACATACGATGATGCCCTTTGGATGCATCTGAAGCACACTGATAGTCCAATAGTGGTTTACAGAGCCCTCAACAGCGTGAGCCAATGCACGAGCCTTGGCGTGACCGTTGCAAAGGATAAGAACCTCCTGAGCATCCATGATGGTACCTACACCTACAGTAAGGGCTCTCTTTGGAACTTTATTTACATCGTTGTCAAAGAATCTTGAGTTGGCAATGATGGTATCAGTTGTAAGTGATTTTACCCTTGTACGTGAAGTTAGAGATGAACAAGGCTCATTGAATGCAATGTGGCCATCAGGACCGATACCGCCCATGAACAAATGGATACCGCCATAAGATGCGATTTTGTTCTCATATCTCTCGCATTCAGCTTCAAGATCGTAAGCGTTGCCATCAAGAATATTTACATTCTCCTCCTTGATATTGATATGGTTGAAGAAGTTGTTCCACATAAATGAGTGGTAGCTCTCTGGGTGACCTTCATCAAGACCGATATATTCGTCCATATTGAAGGTAACAACATTGGCAAAAGAGACTTTACCTTCTTTGTAAAGTCTGATAAGCTCCCTGTATGTTCCTAGAGGGGTAGAACCGGTAGGAAGACCAAGAACGAAAGGACGTTCAGGGGTAGGTGCGAATGTGTTGATTTTGTTTACAATGTAGGCAGCTGCCCATTCTGATACTTCCCTGTAAGAGGGTTCAATAATAAGTCTCATAATGTTTGTTTTTATTTTAAATTGTTTTTCAATAGTTCTTTTGCATTTTCTACAGCTGCGTCAGTAAGGTCTGCCCCACTTAGCATCCTTGCCAACTCCATCACCCTCTCCTGAGGATCAAGCTGCTTAATGTTTGTCTTGGCCCCTCCTTCTACAAACTCTTTGTATACAAGGAAGTGGGTTCCTTTCTTGCTGGCTATCTGAGGCAAGTGGGTAATTGAGAATATTTGCATATTATCCCCCATATCACCGATCATGCTCCCCATCCTGTCCGCTATTTTCCCTGAGACACCTGTGTCTATCTCATCAAAAATCATGGTAGGGAGAGTTGTAATTTTAGCCATTACTGACTTCAGCGCGAGCATTACCCTTGAAAGCTCACCACCTGATGCTACCTTGGATATATCAGATAGTCTGCTGTCCCCGTTTGCTGAAAATAGGAATCTCAGCACATCTCCACCTTTGGTGGTAAGTTTTTCACTTGGGGTAACATCCACTTTAAATATTGCCCTAGGCATCTCAAGAGACCTGACAGCCTCCTCGATACATTCAGACAATTTTGGGGCCCCTTCCCTTCTCTTTGCAGAAAGCACCTCTGCCATTTTCACCTTCTCGCACTCCAATGTTGCTATTTCACTCTCCAATGCACATCTCTTCTCCTCTAATTCCTGAGCACCGCTTATTGAACCCTTAAGGTCTTCCCTCAATGCTATAAGCTCCGCCACAGATTCACAATGGTGCTTCTTCATCAGAGAATATAGCTGTGACATTCTTTCCTCCACCTGCTCCAGTCTCTGAGGAGAGACAATTATGCCCTCTGCTATCCTTTCCACATCCTGCTCAATATCCTCTGCCTCAATTCTCACCGAATTGAGTCTCTGGGAAAGTTCTTCAAAGGAAGGGACATATGATGCCACCTTTGAAAGCAGATTGGCCGCCTCCTTGAGATGCTGGACAAGTGATGAGTCATATGGCTGGAAATGTGAAAGAGCCATCTGTATATTTCCTTTGATGGCCTCTGAATTGGCAAGTTGGGTCTGCTCCTGCTCCAGTTCCTCCAATTCTCCCTCGATAAGCCCGGCTGTCTCCAGCTGATTGAGCTGGAACTCCCTATACTCAGCATCTGCATTGAGTGCCTCTATCTGACTCTCAAGCATCTGCAGTTCTTCAGTCTTTGATCTATGTTCATCATAGACAGCCCTATATCTTTCCAAATCTTCAGCAGTACCGGAGTATTGGTCCAGAACCGAAAGTTGGAAAGCTGCATCACTGAGGAGAAGATGCTGGTGCTGTCCATGTATATCTATAATCTTGTTTGCAATCTCTGTCAATTCAGACAACGTAACCGGCTCATCATTCATGAAAGAGCGGGATCTTCCTGCAGGTGTTATCACCCTTCTGAGGATAAGATCATCATCAAACTCTGCCTCTACTACACAGTTTTTGGTCGGATCATTAAAAACAGACGCCTCTGCCTTGTGTCCAAGGAGAAGCGATATTGCCCCTAAAAGGATAGACTTGCCTGCGCCTGTCTCTCCCGTAATGATAATCAACCCTTCGGGAAACTCAATGTCCAGAGAGTTGATCAGGGCATAGTTCTGTATGTTTAATTTCCTGAGCATTCAAGAAGTTTTTCAATGTTGTCCACAATATCGTCAGCTACCTGTGATTTCGACTTGAGAGGATACTCCAAAGTCTCTCCATCCCTAAAAATGACAGATACTTTATTTGTATCCACTGCAAACCCTGCTCCAGGATCTTGAAGGGAGTTGAGTACTATCATATCCAGATTTTTTCGTTCCAGTTTTCCTTGGGCATTGGACATCTCATTGTCAGTCTCCAAAGCAAAACCGACAAGGATAGAACCGACTCTCTTGATCTTTCCTACAGAAGCAGCTATATCCATAGTGGGTTTTAGGGACAGGACCATATCATCCTTTTCCCTTTTAATCTTTTTGTCTGCTTTTTCTGATGGTGTAAAGTCAGACACAGCTGCACAGAGGATGGTAATGTCCGGTTCATTTGTATGATATGACTCCATTACCCTTTCGTACATATCTGAAGCAGATATGACATTAGAGACAGATACATTAGGCATCGTCAGTCTCTGTGCTGTAGGGCCGCTTACTATCTCCACTTGTGCTCCTCTACAGGCCAGTGACTCAGCTATGGCATACGCCATTTTTCCAGATGAGTGGTTGGTAATATACCTTACAGGGTCTATGTCTTCTCTGGTGGGGCCTGCTGTAATCAAAACCTTACGACCAACAAGGGATCCTGCTGTACTGAATACATACTTTATGTAGGATACTATCTCCGCTGGCTCCGCCATCCTCCCTTTTCCCTCCAGACCGCTTGCCAGTTCACCTGATTCAGGTTCGCAAACCCAGGCTCCCCTCTGCTTGAGGGTAGATAGGGAAACCTGTGTGGCAGTGTGGCGGTACATATCCAGGTCCATGGCAGGTGCCACTACAACAGGGCACCTTGCCGACAGATATGTGGTCAGAAGAAGGTTATCTGCCACACCTGCTGACATCTTGGAAAGTGTATTTGCTGTGGCCGGGGCGATAAGATACATATCGGCCCACAGACCCAGCGAAACGTGGCTGTTCCAGTCCCCGTTTTCAGGGTTGTAGAACTCTACCAGTATAGGATTTTTTGAAAGGGTAGCCATGGTGAGAGGGGTTATGAACTGTTTGGCCATTTCAGTCATTATAACCTTAACCTCTGCCCCCTCCTTTACGAGAAGACGTACCAGCATGGCTGCTTTATAAGCTGCAATACTGCCAGTTACTCCCAATAGGATATGTTTCCCTTTCAACGAAGACATGGCTACTACTCCTCTGATGCTTTACGATAGAAAATCTCCCCGTGCTGGAACTCATCAATAGCTGTAAGGGTTGGTTTTGGGAGCTTCTCGTAGTGTTTTGAGATTTCAATCTGCTCTCTGTTCTCAAAAGTCTCCTCCAAAGTGTCGACATTATTGCTTGAGAACTCTTCAAGCTTATGGCTCAGTTCCTGTTTGATAGATGCAGAGATCTGGTTTGCCCTCTTGGCAATAATCATAGCTGATTCGTAAACATTTCCTGTAGGTGCTGCGATCTCAACAAGATTTCTGGTCTCTGTGTTGTTGCTGATTTTTCTTTGTTCCATTTTATATATAAAATTATCTTATTCTATTTGCCTAAAATCTTATTTACCCTCCTGGAGAGGTTGTCAAGTTCCCTTCTGTATCTGGATTCCGGGAACTCACTGATGAAATTGAAATAATCATCAGCAAAAATCATGTAGCGCTCTTTCTGTTTTTCATGTACGCTATTGAAGGCATACTTGTATGACGACATGGCTGTATAGTAAAGGATATCCTCCCTATAAATATTGGTAGCATCTTCTTTCAGCACATTCTTGAATGCATACTGGGCAGCCTTGAAATCCTCTGTATGGTAATACACCTTGGCAGCCTCAAGAGCTTTTCTGTCCAACCTCTCATTCAGATCTGCCAATTTATTCTGAAAGTCCTCATTATACTCGGTATCCGGATGCTTCTTCAGATATTGCTCTATGTACTCAATGGCTTTGTACGTTGGGGTCTGGTCCAATTCATATCTCAATGTCTGCTGATGCATGCAGTCAATGTAATAATAGTTGGCCCTGTCTGTAAATGGACTTATAGGGAATGTTTTGATAAAAGAATCAAAACAGGTCTCTGCAGTAAAGGTATCTCCCCACCTGTAATTGGCCAATCCAGTGTAGAATTGGACCGTATCATCCTGAGCCGTACCTTTCACCGCCAGTTTAATTGACTCGAAAAGCTGCACTGCTTTCGAATATTTGCCTGCCTCAAAATAAGCAAAGGCAGCATCGTACTTTGCAGGCACATCGGTACCACGAAGCAATGCTTCGTACTCACTTTTACATGATGAACCCAAAACCAGGGTCAGTACAGAAAGTATAAAAAGTCTGATCTTCATTATTGTTAATTTTGATTTGCAAGGAACTTTTCCGCATCCATAGCAGCCTTACAGCCGGAGCCTGCCGCCACAATGCCTTGACGATAATGTGGATCCTGAACATCACCAGCTGCAAAAACACCCGGTACATTTGTTCTGGAGCTCACTCCATCAGTCACTATATATCCTTGAGAATCAACATTTACCCATTTACTGAACACTTCCGAATTAGGATGGTGACCGATAGCAAGGAAGAAACCATCAATATCCTTCTTTATCTCCTCTCCTGCCTTGTTTACAAGAATCACACCATTCACACCCATATCATCACCAACTATCTCCTTTGTCTGGGTTTCCCATAGAATTTCAATATTCTCTGTATTGAGGACTCTCTTCTGCATAACATCAGAAGCCCTCAAAACATTTCTTCTGACTACAAGATAAACCTTCTTGCAAAGGCTTGCAAGATAAGTAGCCTCTTCGCATGCTGTATCACCACCACCTACGACTGCCACTACTTTTCCCCTGTAGAAAAAACCGTCACAAGTAGCACAGGCAGACACACCCTGACCTCTGAACTTCTCTTCAGATGGAAGACCCAGATACTTTGCAGATGCGCCGGTAGCAATAATCACAGTCTCAGCAATGATCTCCTTCTCACCGTCAACCACAACTTTGAACGGTCTTTCTGAAAAATCCACCTCTGTTACCACGCCCCATCTGAGATCTGCTCCAAACCGTTCTGCCTGTTTGCGAAGGTCAGCCATCATCTGGTTTCCATCCACACCTTCAGGATACCCTGGGAAGTTTTCTATTTCTGTAGTAGTAGTCAACTGTCCACCTGGGAGCATCCCTTCATAAAGCACTGGGTTCAGATTGGCACGTGAAGCATATATAGCAGCAGTGTAACCAGCTGGTCCACTGCCAATTATAAGACATTTTACTTTTTGTTGTTCCATTTCATCAAATATTAGTCTGCAAAGGTACAAATTTATTTCTAATCCACTGCTCAAAACGATAACCCCAAACCAACAATATTGACATTATCCATCTGGAAATTATCAATATCCACCACACAGCACCTACCGATGCCAACAGAAAGACATCCTCCAGATTGCTGTGGGAAATGCAAATATGGTAATTCGTCAAATCCACATCCTTCTGGGAGAGCTTCCCAGTACTGGCTTCATCTATCATGGCAGCAGCTCCGTAGGCCAATCCCACCACATTGGCAATAATCCACAGGAATGAAGATTGGGCAGGGAGTCCGAACAGATGTAAAAGTGGTTTCAGGAACTTGGATATCCAGTTTATGACACCAAATTCAGACAATATCCTCTGAAGGATGTTCAAAGAAAAGATAATCGCCACCATCTTCACAACCAGTCCAGAAGTGGAAATAGCCCACTCCCTAAGCATTGGCCAGAAGATGAGCTGCTCCTGCTCCATCATTTGGGATCCAAGCTGTGCACTCTCTGCTGGGATTACCAGATTGAGGCCCAAACCCACTATCACCGATGACAGAGTCCTGTATATGACAATTCTGGCAGCTGGAGTACCTGTCTTTTTCTGTACAGCGGTCTCCACTATCATATTGTGGGCACATAGTACCATTGCACTCAGAATGGTCATCTCCCTTATGCTCAAATCCAAAGTAACAGAGACAGCGATTGCCGAATACACATTCACAAAATACCCTGTCACATAGGCCAATGCAGCCTCACCAGGGAGTCCTACCACATGAAAAACAGGCTCCAGAAGCGCAGAAATCCATGGAAGAATTTGCAAATACCTCAAAAGCATAATGCAAAATGAGACACCAACGGTAAGTTTTACTACCCATATACAGGTTTTGATGGTACCAGGAAGAGCACCCTTCACAATGTCTAGTAATTTGCTGCCGAATTTTTCCATCACTCAAGATTCCATTTTTTGGTCACATATTTATCAATCATAGCCACAACCGGATGAGGAAGAACCTTTGCCACCAACAGTGCTATCTTGTTTATCAAACCTGGAGTTTTCCCACTTCTCCCTTTGAAAAGCATCTTCAAGGCAATCTTTGAAGCCTTCTGAGGGGTAATCATTACCCCAAGATTGATTGCCAGTTTCCTAAGGCTGTCAGACAAATTGTACAGAGGTGTGGATACCGCCCCAAAATATATGGAAGATGCCACTACTCCAGACCCTTTCAACTCCGTACGGAGCGCTCTGGTAAAAACCTTTGTAAAGGCCTTGGTGGCTGCATAAAGAGATATGAACGGATAGTGGAACTCCGCTGCCAAAGATGAGATATTCAGTATATACCCCCTGTTCCTGTTCAGCATATCCGGAAGGAAATAGTGGCACAACATGGCTGTGGTATGGTTGTGCAGCATAATGATGCGGCTCACTTGCGGATCAGACATATTCTTGAAGTGTTTGGGATACAGTACACCAGCATTATTGATCAGCACCTCCACAAATGCCTCAGGTCTCTCACATTTGACCTTTTCATATAGTTTGAGGGGAGAATCCATACACGAAAGGTCCATACCTAACGACAGTACATCTACATTTGGATACTCCCTAGCAATCAACTCCTTAACAGCATCCGTCTCCTCCTGGGACAGAGCTACGGCTATGATGTTATATCCTTTTTGCGCCAATTGCTTCACGTACTCAAGTCCCATACCGGAACTCCCACCCGTAACCAATGCGTAATTCATCTCAAAAATCTATTCATTTACTATAAAAACGGTGCAAATATACTATCAAATAAATTATGAAAAACTATTTTTTAGTTTAACTTTGTAGTGTATTAAAAGAACTGTATTATGAGCATCAAAGGAACAAAAACAGAACAGAACCTGCTTAAATCTTTCGCAGGTGAATCTCAAGCAAGAGGTCGTTACACATATTTTGCAAGCGTAGCAAAAAAAGAGGGCTACGAACAAATTTCAGCTATTTTTATGGAGACTGCAGAACAGGAGAAAGAACACGCAAAAAGATTCTTCAAATTTCTTGAGGGTGGCATGGTAGAGATCACAGCATCATACCCTGCAGGTATCATCTCCACTACTGCTGACAACCTTAAAGCAGCTGCTGAGGGTGAGAACGAAGAGTGGACAGAACTTTATCCTGAATTTGCAAAAGTTGCTGACGAAGAGGGTTTCCCTGAGATCGCAGTAGCATTCAGAATGATCGCCAAAGTGGAGGCTGAGCACGAAGCAAGATACAGGACTCTTTATGATAGAGTGGTAAAAGGTGAAGTATTCTCACGCGAAGAGGCTATCGAATGGCAATGCCGTAACTGCGGATTCGTATACACAGGGAAAAAAGCACCTGAGAAATGCCCAGCTTGCGTACATCCACAAGCATATTTCGAACCTAAAAAGAACAACTACTAGCATATGTCCGATCCGGGCTATGCATTACCAAACAAAACCCGGACAAATCGGCAAACTGCAGAATGACCTCCGACTCTGTTCGGAGGTTTAAAATTTCAACAAATTGAGAATATTCAGAAAGATCCTGATTACAGTTGCGGTACTAGCAATAGCGGTACCGTTGGCTTTTACTGCCGTATTGTCATCCAATTGGTTCAAACCAAAATTGACAGAAATTTGCAACTCTTTCATTGTGGACGGACAAATAGGGATGGACTCCCTCTCCGTATCTCTTCTGGAAGAAATACCAC
>JAZRHK010000096.1:0-5792 GCA_045644725.1 Candidatus Coprenecus sp.
GTGGACGATGCCATTGTGGTACTGGAGAATATTACAAAGCATATCGAGAGAGGATCAAACCCTAGAGAGGCATCCATTTATGCTACCAATGAGGTGTGGACATCGGTTATCGCCACTACACTTGTTATCGTAGTGGTATTCGTACCTCTTACTATGCTTAGCGGACAGGCCGGTATCATGTTCAAGGAGCTTGGCTGGATTGTGACCATCGTGGTATGTACATCTACTGTAGTGGCTATCTCCCTCACCCCTATGCTATGTTCAAAACTCCTTCAGGCCAAGAAGATCAGGGTGGATGAGCATGGACATATCGTGGAGATCAGATCTAAGGAGAACTGGTATGAGAAGTATGTGGTCAAGACTTTGGACAAGGTGGATGCTGTATATGCAAACATCCTCCGCTGGTGTCTGACCCACAAAAGGGCAGTAGTGCTGTTTTCGATTCTTTTCTTCTTTGCCTCCATTACACCTATGATTATGGGCAAGGTGGGTACAGACTTTATGCAGCAGTCGGACAACGGCCGTCTGTCTGTGACTGTAGAGCTTCAGCCCGGTACCCGTATCGAGCATACACTCAAGACTGCCCGTGCACTTGAGGAGAGATTCAGAGAGCTTGTCCCTGAGATGACTATGCTGTCTACCTCTGCAGGTTCAAATGATGATGCAGGTGTGGGTGCTATCTTCTCCCAGACTACTAACTACAAGATCTCTATGACTGTGGTTTGTACCAAAAAATATGAGCGCGAACGTACTATTTTTGAAATAGCGGAGATTCTCCGTAACGAATTGGCCACATATCCTGAGATTGTGAACTATCAGTGTAATCTGGCAGGCGGTTTTGGCGGTAGCGGTCAGAAAGTGAGCGTGGAGATTTATGGTTACGATTTCGACGAGACCAACAGGTTTGCAGCAGAAGTGATGCAGGCCATCAAGGATGAGGTTCCAGGCGCACGTGATATCGTGAGCAGCCGTGATGCTGAGCGTGCAGAGCTCAAAGTGGTGGTAGACAAAGAGAAATGTGCATACCTTGGCCTTACATCAGCTACCATCTCCACTTATGTCCGCAACCGTGTAAACGGTATGGCTTGTGGCTTCCTTAAAGAGGATGGTGATGAGTATGATATCGTGGTGAGACTTCAGGAGGAGGACAGAAACACCCTTTCAAAACTTCAGGATCTTACTATCCCTACCCCTATGGGTGGTAAAGTGAAACTCAGTGAGATCGCACATATTGAAGAGTATTGGGCACCTCAGACCATTACCCGCAAGTCACGTCAGCGCTACCTCTCGGTAAATGTTACCCCTTATGAGGTGTCATTGGGTGAGTTGGCTGCGCAGATTGATGCTGCACTTGCTGATGTGCATGCACCTGCAGGTATTGTATACCGCTTGGGTGGCAGTTACGAAGACCAGCAGGAGTCTTTTGGTGATATGGGTATGCTTGCCCTTCTTATCGTCCTTCTGGTTTATATCGTGATGGCTTCACAGTTTGAATCACTCTCAAAACCTGCCATCATCATGATGTCAGTTCCTTTCGCTATCTCAGGTGTGGTTTTGGCATTGTGGATCACAAGTACATCTTTGGATATGATCGGTGCTTTGGGTTGTATCATGCTTGTGGGTATTGTGGTCAAGAACGGTATCGTGCTGGTGGACTACATCAACCTTATGCGCGACAGGGGTTATGAGCTTAATGAGGCTATCGCCCTCTCTGGTGCATCACGTCTGCGTCCTGTACTTATGACCGCTTTCACCACACTTTTGGGTATGCTTCCTATGGCATTGAGCAATGGTGAGGGTGCTGAGATGTGGCAGCCTCTTGGTATCGTGGTTATCGGTGGTCTTTTGGTATCAACTGTGGTAACATTGGTTATTGTTCCTGTGGTATATGGTATCATGTCCCGTCACGGAGAGAGGGATAAAGAGGAGCAGAACAGAAAGAACTTTATCTTTATGCAGATCTCTACATCTGCTCAAGAAAACAATAAGGAGGAATAAGCGATGAAATCTGTATTTATAGTATTTAACCAAGCAAATACTGAAAGAGTGGAGTATATGCTTGATATGTTGGGAATCAGAGGATTCACATTCTTTGAGCAGGTTCAGGGAAGAGGTACAAACGGCGGAGAACCCCGCCGTGGAACCCACACCTGGCCGGAGATGAACTCTGCGGTAATCACTGTGGTGGAGGATGATAAAGTGGCGGAATTGCTTGATACTGTCAAGAAGCTGGACCTCAGAAACACAGAGGTGGGGGTAAGGGCTTTTGTCTGGAATATTGAGCAGACTGTGTAGCGAAAGAGAGTTTTTTTCTTATATTTGCGTATAAACAAGAAAAAACTCTCGGTATGAAAAATAGAATTTTAGCAATTATTGCAATGTTGATATTGTCCGGATCGCTTGTTGCCAACGGACAAACACGATTTGGAGTAAAAGCGGGTTACAGCTACCCTGGCTTTTTGGCTGGGGTGGCTGTTAATTTTGATCTCCCATGGGGATTTGCAGTACAGCCTGAATTGCAGTATATGCAGAAATGTATGAATATGGGGCAGTACGGATGGTGGAATATCGGTTATATAGAGCCATCTGCCAGTCTCCAATATGGTCTTGATCTGGTCCTTTTGAGACCTTTTGTAGCGGTAACACCATTTGTCGGCATTCCCGTTTCCAAAGATGTGGGTTTCAATTACGGTGTTGGTGTAGGAGGCGGTCTGGATATATGGCGCTTCCAGGTGCACGCCCAATACAAATGGAGTGAGCTGTATGAAGGCTTTGAGATTGCCTTGGGTTTCTTCTTTTGATTATTAACAATAAAAATTTGAATAATTATGACAGCAATTACTGACACTAATTTTGATGAATTGGTACTTAAATCAGATGTACCTGTACTTGTAGATTTCTGGGCTCCATGGTGTGGTCCATGCCGTATGATTACCCCTATAGTAGAGGAGTTGGCAGCAGAATATGAGGGTAAATACCTTATAGCAAAATGCAATGTGGATGATTGTTCAGATGTTCCATTGAAATATGGTATCAGAAACATCCCTACACTCCTGTTTTTCAAAGGTGGTGAACTTAAGGACAAGCTGGTAGGCTCCACAAACAAGGCGGCTATCGTCGAAAAATTGAATTCACTCTAAAATTAATGGGATATGAAAAAGATTTTAAGTTTTTTAACTGTCTGTGCAGTAGCTCTTTCCATCAATTTTTCTGCTAATGCACAAGTTAAATTCGGTATTAAAGGTGGTCTGAATATGACTAATTTGTCAAGTGGACTTGTATCTGACGTGACAAATGTATTCAAATCTTATACAGGATTCAATGCTGGTGTGGCTCTTCACATAGGTCTTCCTTTGGGCTTTGCCATTCAGCCTGAGGTCCTTTATGCCAGAACTGGAAGTAATCTCAAACTTCTTCCTGATGGAGGTCTTCTAGACCAGGTTTTGCAGGACCACAAAACATCATTCATTGTAGGAAATATTCAGGTACCTATCGGTATCCAATGGGGTATCAAGTTAGGACCTGTTAGGCCATATGCCCAAGTGGTTCCTTATATCGGTTTCCCTATTTCGTACGCTATCAAGTCTGAATTGGGCGGAGAGGTGAAGACTGAACCAAATGATGGCTACAAATCCTTTGATTATGGTGTAGGTGCAGGTATCGGTCTGGATGTATGGAAATTCCAGTTGTCTGCAAGATACAATTGGTCTCTCGGTACATTGACCACAGAGGATGGCAATGGGACTATCTTTGAGCAGATAAAGGGTAAGGATAAGGGTGATGCCACCCTTTCAGGCTTTGAATTCTCCCTTGCTTTGTTCTTTTAATCCAAGCTAGAATGGCAGCAGTAGGTTTGACCGATATTCAGTCATCCCTCGGAAAGGACTGGACAGATTTGAGATCCTATATCAAGGAGTCTCTTGATTCGGAGATCGATCTGTTGAATAGAATTAACGAGCATCTTTTCCTGACATCAGGGAAGATGCTACGTCCTTTGCTGTCACTACTCGTCTCCAAAGCTTGTGGTGCGAATGCCCCTGCAGCGGCCAAAGTGTGTGCAGCGGCATCTGAGATTATCCACACTGCTACACTCCTCCACGATGATGTGGTGGATGAGAGCCTCTACCGTAGAGGCAAAATCACAGTAAATGCCCTTTTCTCCCCAGGGGCCTCACTTCTTATGGGGGATTTCTGGCTCTCCAGAGCTATCAAACTCATCATATCCAACAATTGCGAATATCGCATAATCTCTCTATTTGCACAGACCATCGAGGACCTCTCGGAGGGTGAAATGCTCCAGATGCAGAGGGCTGATGATGTCAATACCACAATTGACGACTACCTCGCCATTATATACCGGAAAACAGCAAGTCTGTTTATTGCAGCCATGTGCTCAGCTGCTATTGCGGAGGGGCAGGATGACAGGGTAGTGGGTGGTATAAAGGAGTTTGCTTACAGGCTTGGTCTCGCTTTCCAGATGAGGGACGATATCCTTGACTACTCTGCCACCATTCAGGATGGTAAGGATGTCGGTTCAGACCTGGCGGAGAGAAAGGTGACACTTCCTCTTTTGTGTGCATTCGAAAACTGTCCTGAAAGGGAGGAGGAGATAAGATCCCTTATCAGGGATATAGATGTCACCAAAGGGGCAGACCAGACCCAAAACAGAGAGATAATAAAAGAAGTACGCCAATATGTCCTCGACAATAATGGCGTACAATCTGCAAAGCTCCGTCTCAACGGCTATATCGCTACCTCTGTCGATTCTCTATCGGTTCTCCCCGATACACTATACAGAGGTTACATCGCCTCTATAGCACAAATTTTAAGTATGTGATAGGCATCCCTTTGGCGAGGAATTGTGACTCGTAGAAGGTTTTGATGGATGTTATCTCCTCAGCTACATGGCTTTCAGGGGCGTAGATGTCATTATTGGCCTCGAGCAGTTTGTGTCCTCCCTCCTGAATGACCTCCAGGGTAGATTCGTGGAGGAGAATGCTGTCGGTCTTGAGGTGTATGATGCCGTCAGGTTTCAGGAATGTTTTGTATTTGGCCAGGAACTGATGACTGGTAAGTCTCTTCTTTGGTTTGTTTGGCTGGGGATCTGCGAAGGTAACCCAAATTTCAGAGACCTCATTTTCTGCGAAAAGTGATGTGATGAACTCTATCCTTGTACGGAGGAATGCTACATTTGGAAGTGCATTCTCAGTCGCATATTTGGCCCCCTTCCAGAGTCTGGCCCCTTTTATGTCGACTCCGATGAAGTTCTTGTCGGGATATCTTTCCGACAGTGCTATGGTATATTCCCCCTTGCCGCATCCGAGTTCGAGGACGATGGGGTTATTGTTTTTGAACACTTTTTCGTGCCAGTGCCCTTTGACAGGGTGGTCCTTGCCCAGAACTTCCTCGGTAGTGGGCTGGATGAGGCATTCAAATGTGAGGTTCTCTCTGAATTTTCTTATTTTATCTTTTCCGCTCATTTGGTTCTATATTTATTCCTATTTCGTGTATCCCTTTTATTATGTAGCTCTCCTGTTTTCCTCTGTTGAGGATGTGGAGTGTCACCTTCCATTCTCCCGCCATGGGTGCCGAGAAATCGTCTCTCCACATCCAGGTGATGTCATGTACGCCGTTCTGTGCAGAGCTCTTGACTACATTTTTCTTCATCAGCTTGTCGGCAGGTATCTCCAGATAGTGTGAAGTTCTGATACCAGCAGGTAAGTCGGAGGCCAAGCGGTCTTAGGAAGACAAGAGAGACTAACAACTCCTTGGCTCACAGAACGACATGGCTA
>JAZRHK010000097.1:0-1656 GCA_045644725.1 Candidatus Coprenecus sp.
CCCTCGATGTCCTGCTGCCCTTTGCTCATTTTGTTTTGACTCCTTCATCTGTCTTTTGAGTGATTGTTTTGTCGCCTCAAGCATTGTCACAAATTCGTCATAGGTATATACATACCCAAAACATCTGGTAAATTCAACATAGGCTTTTATTGGATCCATCTTGCTCATTTTCTCTTGCCCAGCTCTCTCTGGATCTGCCTCTGGTCCTTTTCGATCTGATCGAGGTGATCCGCTATCATGGCCATGGAAATATTGAGCTCATCCATGAGTAAGATCATGGCCATCTCAGATCTGAGGCCATCAATTTCCTTTAACTCTGATATTTTATGGAGATATCCTTCCAGTCTGCTCATTCCTTATCCCTCGCTTTTCAACTATTGGGCACTTCTTTTTTCTCATCCCTTGTCCTCACTTACCTGCTCTAGCCACTCTTTTATATCCTCACTTTCCTGCTCTAGCCACTCTTCTATATCTTCTGCTGTGATTCGCATAAACTCTTTTAATTCCTCATCATCAAATTTATGTATTCCGCATTTTTCAAGATAACCCGCTATACAAAAGCTAACAGTTACTCCCATCATGTATTCGGATTGACAGGCTTCTTCAAATCTTGTCATTTTTCTCTCCTCCTTTGTCTTTTCGCTCTTTTTCCCGGATGTAGTCCTCCAGGATCTCTGACATTTTGTCGTTATATGACCTCCACCCTACCACCCAGCCGATGCCTGTCCCCAGGATCAGTCCGGCAGCAATGCACAGGATCCCATCAAGTAGCATCATTGTCGTCCTCCACTTCTACTTTGCAAAATCTCTTATATCCATGACTTATTGAGCTCAGGATGTTGCTTCTTGTGGCCCCTGTCATTCTGGCCAGCTCTGTTGGTGACTCTGCCACCGCAACAGGGAGCTCATATTCGTCACTACTTAGCATCATATAAAGCACTGTCCCCTTTGTCTTTTTCATTATTCCCCTCCAATATCTGCCTCACCCTGCAGATGGAATTGCAGCGAGGTGTTACAAAATTGCAGCGAGGTGTTACACTACATAACCACAAAATGTAGATATGCCAAACCTCTCGGCTATTGCCTTATAAGTGGCACCCTGCTGCCTCATCTGGCATATCAGGTGATTCCGCTCTGTTTTCCTGTTACGTTTTTTAGTCGTTTTTCTCATTTTCGATGTACCAGAGACCACATTCGGGATCCTTTTTGAGTCTGAATGTGCCATTTATCCAGTTGGCTCTGTAAATCTTCTCAGCGTTTTCGCTTGGTGTGAATGTAAAATACTTATTCTGGGATTTGGCACTCTTGGAGAGCTTAAACTGCTTATTATGCTGCTGCTCCTTTACCGGGAGAAAATAAATGCTGTCTCCGATTTTCACAACATCAGTGATCTCCATATAGCAGGCATCTGTAAATGTCTCCTTTGCTTTATTCAAAAAGCCAAATCTGACAACATATCCCTTTTCTCCTGACTTATTGAGCGTGATTCTCACGTCATACGTCCTTTTTCTCATATATCCCCCCTGCTTTGAGCTGTGGTCAATTAGTCTCTTGTTGATTTCTGATAATTTCATTGTGATTCTCCTTTAAATTTTTAATTTTTCCTGCTGATTCCTTGCCCCTGTCCTGAGGATATTCTCATCCATCAGATAGCGC
>JAZRHK010000098.1:0-13494 GCA_045644725.1 Candidatus Coprenecus sp.
TCACGCTATCGGCGGTAACTGGAACGTAGCTCTTCACCACCCTAAATGTGGTAAATTCGCTATCCAGCTTGACTCTGATGACCTTTACTCAGATGAGAACGTTCTTCAGAAATTTGTTGACGCTTTCTACGAGCAAAACTGCGCAATGGTGGTAGGTACTTACAGAATCTGCAACTTCGCACTTGAGACAATTCCTCCTGGAATCATTGACCACAAAGAGTGGACTCCAGACAATGGCCGCAACAATGCTCTTCGTATCAACGGTCTTGGCGCACCACGTGGATTCTATACCCCTATGCTACGTACCATCAACTTCCCTACTACCAAATATGGTGAGGATTATGCAGTAGGTATCAGAGTATCTCGCGAGTACCAGATCGGCCGTATCTACGATGTAGTTTACAACTGCCGCAGATGGGATGACAACTCAGATGCAAACATCGATATCGAGAAGATGAATGCAAACAACTTGTACAAAGACAGACTTCGTACTTGGGAGTTGAAAGCTCGTATCGCAATGAACAAATAATTTCTCATGATTTTGAGAGAAGAGATAGAGTGTATGTTCGACCGTGAGCTTTCGGCTCACGGGAGGGCATATACAAATTATGAAGCTCTCAAATCTGTAGAAAAGAAATATATGGAGATCGATGGCTTGCCCGTCGAGCTCCATTTCAATCCTGCAAGGGTCGCTTCGGTTATGGCAAAAGTGGACGAAGAGACCCTTCGTCATAGAAAATGCTTCCTGTGTCCGGATGGTCTGGAGGAGATGCAGCTCTCATTTACGTGGGGAGCTCCGTCTGGGATTGATTACTTTATCAGGGTCAATCCTTTCCCTATTTTTAACAGACATTTCACAGTATCGACCTCTTTTCATGAGAGGCAGCATATTTTGGAGAGATATCCCGACATGCTCTCTTTGGCAAGGGAACTTGGTGATTATGTCGTTTTCTACAATGGCCCGATGTGTGGGGCATCAGCCCCCGATCATCACCATTTTCAGGCGATGCCCAAGGGGAATTTACCCATAGAGAGACTGGTAAGGGCTCAGGAAGGGATGAGACCGGTGGCAGAATTTGAGGAAGGTAGTGTATCTGTGATTGAAAAGTATGCCAGAGGGGCTTTTCTGATATCATCCAGGTCGGAGTGTGGGATGATTTCACTTTTCCAAAAATTATACGACATGGGGGTTGTCAGGAGTGCTTCTGAGTGGGAGCCCAGGGTGAATCTCCTGTCATGGCATGAGGAGGAGAGTTATTTTACAGTAATTTATTTCAGGGCAGAATCGCGCCCTGCGTGTTTTGAGGAGGAAGATCTCCAAAAGAGGATTTTGATAAGTCCTGCTTCCGTGGAGATGAGCGGTATCGCTATTGTGTCGTCCAGAGACAGCTTTGACAAGCTGACAGATGAGAGACTTGGAGAGATTATTAGAGAAGTATCATTACCTATAAATCAAGTAGAAAGTATGTGTAACACACTAAAAAGCAACGAGAGAAAACAGCCCAATGTAAGTGTGGGCATCATGTTTGTTCCCGAAATTACAGCAGAATTCCTGACTGAGTATACACTCGGTGGAGAGAAGATTTCTGGTGTGGAGTCATTCAAATATGTGGATGGAAAAGTGGAGTGGAGAGGTAATCTGTATGAGAGTCTCCAATTTGATCCTGTCAACTACTCTGAGAGTGTTTTTGAGTTGAAGGATGTGACCATCGGTATAAATTTCCACTGGGAGAGAAAGGAGAACCAGAGATTTCAAGGTGGTTTGAGGGTAATCGTAGAAAATGGCAAACTTACAGCTGTAAACCTTGTCGGTGTGGAAGACTATCTTATCAGTGTAATCTCTTCTGAGATGAGTGCTACAGCTACCAAAGAGTTTTTGAAGGCACATGCTGTGATCTCGCGTTCGTGGCTTTTGGCTCAGATGGATAAAAGCGAGAAACTAAAAGCGACAGATGAGGAGTATTCAGCTTGTATTGAAAATGATGAAATGATCATAAAATGGTACGACAGAGAGGACCATACAAATTTTGATGTATGTGCTGACGACCATTGCCAAAGATATCAAGGTATCACCCGCGCATCTACTCAGAAAGTGAGAGAGGTGATTGATGAGACTTGGGGACAAGTTCTCATGTACAATGGGGCCATTTGCGATGCCCGTTTCTCAAAGAGCTGTGGTGGCGTGTTTGAGGAGTTCTGGGCTTGCTGGGAGGAGGCTGAACATCCATACCTGCAAGGTGTTCCAGATAGAAAACCTTTTGCTCCAGTTCCAGATTTGACTATAGAGGAGAATGCAGTAGAGTGGATCATGAATTCTCCTGAGGCACTATGTAATACTACTGACAAAGAGATTTTGAGCCAGGCTCTCAATAACTATGACCAGGAGACTACCGACTTCTACAGATGGAAAGTGGTTTACACTCCAGAGGAGCTTTCAGCACTTGTTAAGGAACGTTCAGGTATTGACTTTGGCGATATCGTGGATCTTGTTCCTGTGAAAAGAGGTACATCAGGCCGTCTTTATCAGTTGAAAATCGTGGGAACCAAGAAAACAATGATCGTGGGTAAGGAGCTTGAGATCAGAAAATATCTCTCTAAGAGCCACTTGTACAGTTCAGCGTTTGTGCCACGTAAAGAGGATGGCAAGTTTGTATTGTACGGTGCTGGTTGGGGCCACGGTGTAGGTTTGTGCCAGATCGGTGCAGCAGTAATGGGTGCCAAAGGTTTCAAATATGATGAGATACTTCTTCATTACTTTATTGATGCGACAATAGATAAAAATTATTAATAAATTACTAAAACTTAGATAAGATGAATTCAAAATCAAGATCACCTTGGGCATGGGTTCCTACACTCTATTTTGCACAGGGTCTACCTTATGTGGCAGTAATGACCATTGCTGTGATCATGTACAAACGTTTGGGTCTCTCAAACTCTGAAATCGCATTATACACAAGCTGGCTCTATCTTCCTTGGGTTATCAAACCTTTATGGAGTCCATTTGTAGACTTGATCAAGACAAAACGTCTGTGGGTTACATTGATGCAGAGTCTAGTGGCAGTGGGTTTTGCAGGTGTTGCATTTTTTATCCCTACAGAATCGTGGGTGCAGATGACACTTGCTTTTTTCTGGCTGATGGCCTTCAGTAGTGCTACTCACGATATCGCAGCAGATGGTTTTTATATGTTGGGTCTTACAGAGGGTGAGCAGGCTTTGTTTGTAGGTATCCGTAATACTTTCTACCGTTTTGCAACCATCTTCGGGCAGGGTATTCTGGTGATGATTGCCGGTTATCTTGAGAGTGGTAATGTGTTGCCAAGTATTGTTCAAGGCAACAATGCTACAGCATGGAGCTTGTGCTTCTACCTGTTGGCTGTTATCTTCATTATCCTTACTGTGTACCACATTTTGATCCTTCCACGTCCAGATAGTGATGTTTCAAGAGATAATGTGACTCCTGGCAAATTGATGAAGGACTTCGGTAATACCTTTGTGACTTTCTTCCAGAAGAACAATATCGGCCTTGTCCTTTTCTTCATCCTTTCTTACCGTCTTGGTGAGAGCCAGTTGGTGAAGATCGCTTCTCCTTTCCTTTTGGATACAGCTGAGGCTGGTGGTCTGGCCCTTTCTACCCAGCAAGTAGGTCTTGTTTATGGTACTATCGGTGTAATCGGTCTCCTTGTAGGAGGTATTGTAGGTGGTATCTGCATATCAAGAGGTGGTCTGAAGAAATGGATTCTCCCTATGGCATTTGCTATCAACGTACCAGACCTTCTTTATGTACTTTTGGCATATACACAGACAGACAGTTTTCCTCTTGTTATCGGTTGTGTATTATGTGAGCAACTTGGTTATGGCTTCGGTTTCACTGCATTTACCATGTATCTTGTATATGTGGCACAAGGTCTGTTCAAGACAGCACACTACTCTATCGGTACAGGTCTTATGGCTCTTGGTATGATGGTGCCAGGTATGATCGCAGGTTATCTTCAGGAGTGGACAGGTTATCCTATCTTCTTCGTGATAGTATGTATTTTGACTATCCCCGGTATCTTTGCTTCATATCTTGTGATGAAGAAGCTTCCTGCTGATTTTGGTAAAATGGATAAAAGTAAATAGACTATGAGAAAAATATTATCTTTCGCACTTTGTGCAATGTTTGTGGTAGCTTCCTGCTGTGCACCACAGAATAAAAAAGTTCAGGTCCTAACAGGTATTGATGTATTGGAAGCTAACGGTTTCCAACAGCTTAAAGGTAAGAAGGTGGGTCTTGTTACAAACCCTACAGGTGTCAATAAAGACCTTGTTTCTACCGTAGATGTACTTTACAATGCTGAAGGTGTAGAACTTGTAGCTCTTTATGGCCCTGAGCATGGTGTCCGCGGTGATGTTCACGCCGGTGACAAGGTGGATGGCAACAGCGATCCAAAAACAGGTCTACCTGTTCACTCTCTATATGGTAAAACAACCAAACCTACCCCTGAAATGCTTGAAGGTCTTGACGCAATCATCTATGATATTCAGGATATTGGATGCCGCTCATTTACATATATCAGCACTATGGGTAAGGTGATGGAGGCAGCTGCAGATCTTGGTTTGGAGGTTATCGTTCTTGACCGTCCAAATCCACTTGGCGGCGAGAAGATCGAAGGTCCTATCGTAGAGGAGGGTTTCTTCTCTTTCGTAAGCCAGTTTGAAATCCCTTATGTATACGGCTTGACTTGCGGTGAGCTTGCTGTCCTTCTAAATGAAGAGGGGCTTATCAAAGACAAAGAGGGTAATGTGAAGAAATGTAAACTTACTGTGGTTCCTATGGAGGGGTGGACACGCGATATGCTTTTCGAAGATACTAACCTTCCTTGGGTTCTACCTTCACCTCACATTCCACAGCCAGTGTCAGCGTTCTTCTACCCAGCAACAGGTATCGTGGGTGATCTTGGTTGTTACTCTATCGGCGTAGGTTATACTCTTCCTTTCCAGATGATCGCACTTGAGGGTGCTGATGCAGACAAATTGGCTGAAAAGCTTAATGGCTACAAACTTCCTGGTGTTAACTTCCGCCCTATCAATGTGAAGCCTTTCTATGCAGTAGGCAAAGGAAGCAATCTTCAGGGTGTTCAGATCTATATCACCGATGTGAAAAAGGCTGCCATTACAGATATCCAGTTCTATGTAATGGAGGCTATCGCAGAGATGTATCCTGAGAAAGCAGCTTTCAAAATTGCATCTGACAAGAGATACCGCTCATTCGATATCGTTACCGGTAGTGACTATTTCAGAACCACTTTCGCTAAGAATCACAAGTTCTCTGACATCAAAGAGAGATGGTATGAGGATGTGGATTCTTTCAGAGAGTTGTCTAAAAAGTATTATATGTATAAATAATTCCCTGAAAAGTCAGGAATAACTTGAATATTAGATAAAGCGTCGGCTGATCCAGTCGGCGCTTTATTGTTTGTGGATAAAAAAAACATTATATTTGATAGTCAAAACAACTTTCCCGCCTATGGAAAACAATGAAAAATATCTCTCACCAAGTTTAATGGTGTATGAGCTTTCTCCTGAAAGCACATTTCTTAATAACTCTTTACAAGATCCGGAGGAGGACTCTGGTTGGGATTGGTAATTATGAAGAGGTGCATTTTTTTAGTACTTTCAGCTATAATGGTTATAGCTTGTACGCAGCGTGAAGTGGACGATGTGTTCTCAAATGAGGAAGGGGATAAGATTTATGCCTCAATCATGGATGCAGAAACAAAAGTTCAGTTGAATGAACTCAAGCAGACTGTTTGGACTGCTGGAGATCAAATTTATGTTATAGGCCCTGATCATTTTGGAGGGTATATTTTTGATGGCAATACCGGTGATAGATCTGGCTCTTTTACCCGCTTTGGAGAAGGGACTCCTCCCGATCAGCAGGGATACTATTTCGATCAGTATTATGCCATATATTCCAATTACAAAAGTTTTGGAGCTTACGCTAATGGAAATGGGGTAATTTTCGCGGAGTTGCCACAAGTGCAGCGGTATTTGGACAACAGTTATGGCCTGTCTGCCAATACTATGGTGGCGACAAGCCAGGATGGTATCAACTTCTCTTTCAAAAATATTCTGGGTTATCTCAGATTGAGCCTTATAGGAGACAAAAAGGTCCGCTCCATAGCGTTGCAGGGGAATAATAATGAGATTATATCCGGTATATTTTATTTTAATTTGGGAGATATCTATACACGTACTTGGTACAATAGCATGAGTAATTCAATAGTTCTTGATTGTACTGAGGAAGGAGTTCAGCTCTCAGAGACACCAAAAGAGTTCTATATGGTGGTGCCTCCCGTTGCTTTTCAAAAAGGTTTCACTATAAGTGTAAATTTCACAGATGGAACATACTGCCCACAATCTACATCAAGAAGTTTGGAGATAGAGGCTAATACCATTCACCATATGGCGACCCTAAGCACATTGGACAGCGACTGGGCTATAATGAATATTTACCATACAGGCAATAAGATTTCTTATCCTATATTGACTGGTGAGACATCGCGGACAGGAACAATAAACTTTGGTGATGGAAGAAGTGATATGCTTGGTGGCAGATATGTCCATGAATACAATGACGGAAATCCTTCACATACTGTAACTGTAAAGGCGAAAGGGGCCTATGGTTTTGTCATATATGGTTGTGAGGGTATTTCAAAAATTGATTTGTCTAACTTTTAAGATTACTGATCATGAAAAAGATATTAAGTATTATACTTTTACTCTTAACCTTCTCCCTACATGCCGAGACAATCAGTGAACAGCGGGCGAAGGAAATTGCAGTCAAATTCTTTAATGGAGGTCAGACAAAATCATCGTCAGCGGAGGTTAGCCTGGTTTGGACCGGGAATGACATTGCTATGGATAATGCTACCACCAAATCGGCAACATCCGGTTCATCTTTGCCATCGCTCTATATCTTCAATAGGATGGATAGTGATGGTTTCGTGATTATTGCTGGAGATGACAGGATAAAGCCTATTCTGGCTTATTCGCTGGAGAATGGTTTCGATGTGGAAAATATGGCAGATGGTGCCCGTTTTATAATCTCCTGTTGGTGCAAGGATGTGGAGGCGGTCCGTTTCAGGCACGACAAGGTGAGTATCTCATCTGATGCTTTGGTGACAGCCCTGATACAGAGTGAAGATGCACTTCTGTATGAAACAGCCCTATGGGGGCAGGGAGATCCATTCAACCGGGAGGCTCCTCTTATGGGTGGCAAGAGATGTGTTACCGGATGTCTGGCTACAGCTATGGCTATAATTGCATATCATAATGAGTGGCCTGTTGCAGGTACAGGGACTACGCCAGAGTATACTTGTAATTATGGGGGAAGTTCCTATACGATTCCTTCCAATGTTTTGGGCAGAACATATAATTACAGTTCCATGTTGAGTGACTATAGCGGATCTTTTACAGAAGCGCAGGCTTCCGCTGTTGCCGCAATTATGAAAGATATGGGTACAGCCATCAAGATGCAATACTCTCCTGAAGAGTCATATTCGAATTACATCGATGCACTATATGCATTTACGCACTATTTCGGATATTCAAAAAAGGCAAAACTGGAGTACGCCAGCTCTTATTCATATGAAGAGTGGGTAGAAGTGTTGAAGAGCAATTTAAGAGATTATGGCCCCACTTTTTATACTGGACAATCACATCCAGACGGCTCAGGAGGACATGCTTTTGTGCTGGACGGATATAACAATCAGGATTTCTTCCATATCAATTTCGGTTGGGGTGGGATTTCCAATGCTTATTATTACCTTCCTCTAGGGATAACATATGATTATTATCAGAGAGCTATTTTCAATCTGGAGCCAGACGAGACAGGAAACTCTACTTATACTGACCACCTGGTATCTTATCACTATACCTCGGATTACCCCGGGATAAGAAGTGATGTTATCAATTTTGTGAAAAATGAGGAGTTCAATATCTACTTTGGGGGTGTTTACAATATAGGTCAAATTCCATTCTCAGGTAACTTTGCGATACGTCTGTATGATAAGGATGGCAATTTGAAGGAGACCCTTAAGGATAATATCAACTTTGGATCACCTTTGCAGCCAAATTATATATCATGGGTGGATGCTCCTTTAGAGGTAACTATAACAGAAGATATTGAGCCCGGTGACCGTCTTAAGGTGTATTATGACGGAGAGAACTCCGATTGGCAATTGCTGAGGCCATACGATGGAAATGCTGTAAGTGAGATAGTGGTTATGGCTCTCAATACTACAGAGATTCAGAGATCTCTCAATATCCAGTATGAGAAACCCACCAGAACACTATATTTCTACTCAGACAATATCTCTTTGTCTGTGTCTGTTGAGGATGAAGAGGGCCAGATTGTTATATCTCCTGTCAATGTGTTTGCCAGAAAAACGGGTTCTGTTAAAATGTCTGGCCTGAACGGTGGAACATACAAGGTGATATTTGCTTCTGGAAGTATAGAGTATGAATTGGTGCTGGTTTTGCCGGATCCTCCAGCAGAACCATTGCACACTGAAGCTACATCTGAAAGTGTTGTAGAGGTAGAGAAGAGGATGTAAACAAAACGCCGGTCGAATCCGTTCAACCGGCGTTTTGCTGCTTATTCAATAACCTTCCAGCGGAGGCGCCAGCGGCCGTCAGCGTAGTCGTGGCTGAGGATCTTGAAGGTCCCTATCTGGGAGGTGTTCTCCACGTGTGCACCGATGCAGGCACAGGCGTCATAGTCGCCAACTTTCACTATGCGGAGTGTTTCAGAGACATTTTCTGGCAGTTTGCTCAGATCGACATATGCACCCGCCTCTGAGAGTGGCATGAACTCAATGGTCACATCGAGATTCTGGGAGATAACTTCATTCACTTGTGCCTCTATTTCTGCTATCTGGGCCTCTGTGGGTTCGGCGTCAAGCAGGTAGTCGCATTTTGATTTTTTCTTCTCTATGTGGGCATTTCTGGAGCGTGGGCAACCGAACATCTTCACCATAGTGGCGTTGAGGATGTGCTCGGCAGTGTGCATAGGGGGGTGCTCCTGCTTATTGTGTTCGTTAAGTACAGGTGTCTCCATAATCTCTATTTTTCTGCGTATAGTCTGATGATATTGAGCATCACCTCAGATGCTTTCTCCATACTCTCTACCGGTACATATTCAAGTTTGCCGTGGAAGTTGTGGCCACCGGCGAAGATGTTGGGGCAGGGGAGTCCCATAAATGAGAGGCGAGCTCCATCTGTGCCACCGCGGATAGGTTTGACATTGGGTTTCACACCAGCCTCCTCCATCGCTTTGATGGCGGTCTCGATGATATGGTAGTGAGGCTCCACCTCTTTGCGCATATTGTAGTACTGGTCTTTCATATCGAGGGTGGCAACACCTGCACCATATTTTTCGTTGATGGTCTCCACAGCTTTAACCATAAGGGCTTTCTTCTGTTCGAAGAGCTCAAAGTTGTGGTCGCGGATGATGTATTGGGTGTTGGCCTCCTCCACTGTGCCGTTGAAATTGGTGATGTGGAAGAACCCTTCGTACCCTTCTGTGTGCTCAGGACGCTGTTCTGCAGGGAGCAGGGCATTCAGCTCAGCTGCGATAAGGATGGCGTTCAGCATTTTGTCCTTGGCGTAGCCCGGGTGGATGTTGCACCCCTGGATGTGGATCTTGGCACCTGCTGCGTTGAAGTTCTCATATTCAAGCTCGCCAATCTCTCCACCATCGAAGGTGTATGCGTATTTCGCTCCGAATTTCTCCACATCGAAATAGTCCACACCGCGTCCGATCTCCTCGTCAGGGGTGAAGCCTATCTTGATCTCGCCGTGTTTGAACTCCGGATGGGTCACGATATACTCCACTGCTGCCATAATCTCTGCCACGCCGGCTTTGTCATCTGCTCCGAGCAGGGTAGTGCCGTCGGTGGTGATGATGGTATTGCCTTTATATCCAGGTAGCTCAGGGAAGTCTTTGGTGCGGAGATAGATCCCTTTCTCTGCATTGATGGTGATGTCTTCACCATTGTAATTCTCTATAATCTGGGGTTTGATGTCGGCACCTGGTGCATCTGGAGCTGTGTCCACGTGGGCGATAAAGCCGAGGGCAGGGATCTCTTTGCCCTCTACGTTAGATGGGATGGATGCCATTACGTAGCCATATTTGTCGAGGGTAGCCTCTACCCCCATGGCCTCAAGCTCTTTGCGTAGCATCTCCAGAAGGACAAACTGTTTGTTGGTGCTGGGCTGGCTTGATGACTCTGGGTCAGACGCAGTATCCACAGCGATGTATCTTAGAAAGCGGTCGATAATTTTTTCCATAATTGTACTCTTTTAAAACAATAACATACTGAATCCCATAAATGCCATGCCGGCGATGACTCCGATGATGGCGACGTGGTGCTTCCCGTACTTTTCTGCGGTGGGAAGGAGTTCGTCGAGGGATATATATACCATAATTCCCGCTACTGCAGCGAGGATGATTCCGAGGAATGACTCTTTGAAAAGGGCTGCGAGGACAAAATAGCCTACAATACCTCCGAGGGGCTCTGCCACACCCGAGAGGAATGAGTTGCCAATGGCCCTTGCTTTGCTTTTTGTTGCGTAGTAGATAGGTATGGCTACCGCAATACCCTCCGGGATGTTGTGGATAGCCACTGCAAGTGCGATGCCCAACCCCTGTTCGGGGTTCTCCATGGTGCTGACAAATGTGGCCATACCCTCGGGGAAGTTGTGAATTGCGATAGCAATGGCAGAGAAAATCCCCAGGCGCATGAGCCCCTTGTCCCCTTCGCCCTGCTGCAAGGAGATGGCATTCATCTCGTGAGGGTTCTCTCCAGAAGGGACCAGATTGTCTATTAGGGCAATAATACCCATCCCGCCAAAGAAGGCGAGGAGGGTATAGAGGAATCCCACTTTCTCCCCATAGAGGGTCACCATACTTGCTTCGGCCTCCCCAAAAATCTCGACCAGAGAGATGAAAATCATCACTCCGGCGGAGAATCCGAGGGATGCGGCCAGAAACCTGTTGCCAAGCTTTTTGGTAAAGATGATGATGGCACCACCGATACCGGTCGAAAGACCGGCAATCAGCGTCAGGGTAAGGGCCAATATGAAGTTGCCGCTATGCATTTTTCTTCTCGCCTCTCAAACAATCCCAGATCATATAGGCAATGATAGCAACATAAGCAGCGATTGCTACCCAACCTGCACCATTTGAGCTTTGCCAGCTATAGTTCATCAAATCTACATTTGCGAAGCGGAGGATAGCTGAGACAACACCCATCAATGCACCACCAGCAATGAAACCTGATGCGATGAGTGTACCTTTCTCAGTGCGTGCCTCATTGACAGCTTTGTCTTTAGAGCGTGAACCTACATACCATGCCACTGCACCACCCACAAGTAGAGGGAGGTTGAGCTCAATAGGGATGAACATACCGAGTGCAAATGGAAGTGCCGGCACTTTGAATACTGTAAGTACCACAGCGATCACAGCACCGATACCATATAGGAGCCAAGGTGCAGTACCGCCCGACATAAGGGGCTCGATAACTGCTGCCATTGCATTGGCCTGAGGGGCAACAAGGGCACCTTCTCCGGTGAAGCCGTATGTTTTGTTGAGGATCATCATCACGCCACCTACGGTCGCTGCAGCCACAAGGGTGCCGAGGAATTTCCAGGTCTGCTGTTTGGCAGGGGTGCTGCCGAGCCAGTAACCCACTTTAAGGTCTGTGATAAATGCACCTGAGACAGAGAGGGCTGTACAAACAACACCACCGATGATAAGGGATGCAGTCATACCTGCAGTACCTTTAAGGCCACAAGCCACGAGGATAACAGATGCCAGGATAAGGGTCATAAGGGTCATACCGCTCACAGGGTTTGAACCCACGATAGCGATAGCATTGGCTGCAACTGTGGTAAACAGGAAGGCGATAATTGCCACCACTAGGATAGCTACCACTGCAAGCCATATATTTTCCACTACACCAAGTTTGAAGAATACGAAAGTCACTGCAAGGGTGAGGAGGATACCGATGATGACAATTTTCATCGAAAGGTCCTTTTGGGTCCTCTCTACCTGATCTGCAGCGGCGTCTTTTTTACCTTTGAGCTCTTTGGCTGCAAGGCCGAATGCAGATTTGATGATACCTGCAGACTTGATGATACCTATGATACCTGCTGTCGCAATGCCTCCGATACCGATATGGCGGGCGTATGTGGTAAAGATCTCCTCAGGTGCCATTGAACCCACGGTGGCTGCAATACCTGTATTCATAAAGTCAAGGATGGCGTCGCCCCAAATTACATTCATAAGTGGGATGATGATGAACCATACCAGGAACGAACCGCAGCATATTATAAAGGAGTATTTGAGACCAATGATATAGCCAAGGCCGAGGACAGCTGCACCTACATTGAGCTTCACTACAAGTTTTGCCTTCTCTGCAAGGGCTTCACCCCAAGGGATGATGCGGGTGGTGATATTCTCTGACCACCAGCCGAAGGTGGATACGATGAAATCATAAAGACCACCGATAAGACCGCTTGTGAGGAGCAGCTTGGCACCTGTGCCGCCAGTTTCACCACTCACGAGGACCTGTGTGGTAGCAGTTGCTTCTGGGAAAGGATATTTCCCGTGCATATCTTTTACAAAGTATTTTCTGAATGGGATAAGGAACAGGATACCAAGGATACCTCCGAGAAGTGAACTGAAGAACACCTTAGAGAAGTTTACTGTCAGCTCGGGATATTTATCCTGTAATATATATAGTGCAGGGAGTGTGAAGATCGCACCCGCCACTATGGCACCTGAACATGCACCGATAGATTGGATCATCACATTCTCTCCAAGGGCGTTTTTCCTTTTGAGTGCACCGGACAGACCCACTGCTATAATAGATATAGGGATGGCCGCTTCAAAAACCTGACCCACCTTCAATCCCAGGTATGCAGCGGCAGCTGAGAAAATGACTGTCATAATTATACCTATGGTTACAGACCAGGCTGTGACCTCAGGGTACCTTTTGTTGGGAGACATGATGGGCTCGTACTTCTCGCCCGGCTTCAGTTCCCTGTAAGCATTGTCGGGAATACCCTGAAAATTTTTTTCTTTGTTTTCCATATTGTTTTTGTTTGTAAATCAGCGTGTTTAGTAAAAGTGTACAAAATTAATGAAAAAAAATATGAAAAAAAAGTTGAAATAAATTTGGAGATTAAAAAAAAGTCCCTACCTTTGCAGCCCGTTTGAGAAACAACGATAACGGAAAACAAATGTTCATTGACTTAATGAGAGAGATAACGAGGTAAAGTTAAAAAGATAAGATAGTCTGTAATTTAAAAAAATAAGTTAGGGACTACAGTTTCAAAGATTGATTGAAAGATTAAATTAGAGAAACTCGAGACACATATTAATTCATATTAAGAGAAGTTACAAAGGGCGAACAGAGGATGCCTTGGCTTCTGGTAGCGAAGAAGGAC
>JAZRHK010000099.1:0-3333 GCA_045644725.1 Candidatus Coprenecus sp.
GCCCACGAGGCAGGCGGGCTGAAGACGGTGCACCAGTTCGTATTGGTATGGGAGTTCCCAGTCGAATGCTGTGGAGTCTGAGTCGTGGTCCCACCATCCGT
Organism: Candidatus Coprenecus sp.; assembly: GCA_045644725.1. Lineage (GTDB taxonomy): Bacteria > Bacteroidota > Bacteroidia > Bacteroidales > UBA932 > CAAGNP01. The sequence goes on from JAZRHK010000099.1 coordinate 102, forward strand.
CAAACCAGATGGCTCCGATCTCTCCGTATTGGGTCAGAAGCTCAGTGAGCTGTGCATTCATAAAGTCATAATATCCTCTCCAGTTTGGGTTGTCGAGGGATTTGGTGGTACGTCCGGTACGTCCGGCAGGGTAGTCTTCACGGGTCCAGTCGATATGGGAGTAATAGAGGTGTAGTTTTATCCCCTGGCGGTGACACTCATCGGCAAGTTGGCGGATGACATCGCGGCCGTAAGGGGTGTTCATGATATTGTAGTCAGACTGTTTGGTGTCCCACATAGAGAAACCCTCATGATGGCGGGAGGTGAAGCAGATGTATTTGGCCCCCGATGCCTTAATGGCTGATACCCAGCTCTCTGCATCGAAGCGGTGAGGGAAGAATGCATCTGCCGCTTTGGCGTATTCCTTGCTGTCTATACCGCGGTTCATGTACCATTCCCCTTGGGCGAACATGCTGTAGAGCCCCCAATGGAGGAAGATGCCGAATTTGCTGTCGGCGAACTCCTGGCGGGACTGGAGGTTCTCAGGTGTGGGGGTGTATGTCTGGGCCGAAATGGGGTGTGTCGCTGTCAGAAGGGCGAGGGCCAGAATGGTGGTCATTAGTCGCTTCATGGTGTAGTGTGCTATAGAATTAAGGCCCCTGAACAAGTCGGGGGGGTGTGCTTCTTATTGGTTGACGGTGGCGGTTATTCTCATTTTGGGCACAAAATAGTGGGTTTTCGTGCCCGTTTGGTGTTTTTCAGGTGGTTTGGGCATGGAAATGGCGGTTTTCGTGCCCGTTCTCAGGGGTGTGGTATCTGTTTGGCAGCCGGCAGCCGACATCGGTGCAGGGTCTCAGCTTGTGTTGTTGTTTTGCTAGAACCCCTGGGCGTGGATGGGGATCTCTGCCCCTTCCGGGGTGACAAGTGCCGCACCCACTTCCGGCTGGGCCAGATGTCCTATCACATCGTAGTCTTGGAAGTCCCTGAGCATCTCCTCGTGTTTCTCGATAGGGATGGTGAAGATGAATTTATAGTCATCACCACCATTCATAGCAGCTGTAATGGCATCCATGTTGATCTCTTCTGCCATGGCGAAGGTGCGTGATGAGATGGGCAGTCTCTCAAGGTACACTTTGGCACCGAAGCCGGTCTCCTGTGTCAGCTGAAGTATTGCGGAGCCAAGCCCTTTGGTGACGAAGTAACCTTTTGCAGGGTAGATTTTATCTTCGAAGAAGCGTTCCAGAATCTCCGGTTTGATTTGAGGGCTGAGGTACGATTCGAGGATATATTTGTATTTGCCCATCTGAGGCTTCATCTCTTTCTCTTTGCTTTTGATGAAAGCAGCTTTCTCCCTTTCGAGTACATGCAGTCCCATATATGCGGCACCTACATCACCAGTTAGGCAGATAAGGTCCATGTTTTTCGATTGTGGGAGAGAGGCAATGATTTTCTCTTTTTGCACACCTACAGCTGAGAGGCTGATGCATAGACCATTGACTGAAGGGATGAGGTCAAGGGCCAGATGTTCCACCCCGTGCTCTTCAGAGGCAGCGAGGATCCCTTTCCAAAGCTCCTGGATATCTTCAAAGCAGAATCTGCTTGAGAGTCCGAGTTTTACAGAGAGTGAATAGGGAGAGTGGAGTTTGGCATAGATTTCTCCTATGACAGAGAGGACAGCCTTGTATCCGAGGTGTTTGAGCGGGGTATATACCAGATCGTAATCGACCCCTTCAAGAAGAACCGAGTGTGCGTGACACTTAGAAGCCCTTTTGGTAAAGGCTACTGATGGTTCATTTGTGTATTTGGTCCCTTCAAAAAGTTTGTTTATGGCGTTAACTTTGCCGATAGATGATAGTTCTGTCCTCATTTTTTTATATTTTTACAAAAATATCCAAAAAGGTGTAACTTTGTCCCCTTATGAGTGAAAAAAATGATATAATTAGAGATGTAACCGAGAATGAGTATCAGCACGGCTTCGAGACTGTTCTCCAGCAGGAGTTTATCCCCAAGGGGCTGAACGAGGATATCATCCGGTTAATATCTGCGAAGAAGGAGGAGCCCGAGTGGATGCTCGAGTTCCGTTTGAAGGCCTTCCGTAAGTGGCAGACTATGAAGATGCCTACGTGGGCCCATCTGGATATCCCTGAAATAGATTACCAGGACATAATATATTTTGCCGCACCCAAGAAGAGGGAAGAGGTGAAGGAGATCGATCCTGAACTTATGGCGACCTTCGACAAGCTGGGCATTCCCCTCGATGAGAGGAAGGCTTTGGCGGGTATGGCTGTGGATGCTGTCTTTGACTCGGTATCGGTAAAGACCACATTTAGAGAGTCTTTGGCCGAGAAAGGTATTATTTTCTGCTCTTTCTCAGAAGCTGTGAGAGATCATGGCGATTTGGTGAGAAAGTATCTTGCTTCTGTTGTTCCTATCGGAGACAACTATTTCTCAGCGCTCAATTCGGCAGTTTTCTCTGACGGATCGTTCTGCTACATTCCCAAAGGGGTGCGTTGTCCTATGGAGCTTTCGAGCTATTTCCGTATCAATGCACGCGGCACAGGACAGTTCGAGAGGACACTAATCGTAGCAGACGAGGGGTCGTATGTAAGTTATCTTGAGGGGTGTACAGCTCCGCAACGTGATGAGAACCAGCTTCACGCAGCGGTGGTGGAGATAGTGGTGATGGATGACGCAGAGGTCAAATACTCTACAGTGCAGAACTGGTATCCGGGTGATGCACAGGGACGTGGCGGTATCTTCAACTTTGTGACCAAGAGGGGCATTTGCGCTGGTGTGAACAGCAAGCTCTTCTGGACTCAGGTGGAGACCGGCTCCGCAATAACCTGGAAATATCCGAGCACCATTCTGAAGGGTGACAACTCCATTTCGGAGTTCTATTCAGTGGCGGTGACCAACAATTACCAGCAGGCAGATACCGGTACCAAGATGATACATATCGGCAAAAACACCCGTAGCCGCATCGTGAGCAAGGGTATTTCGGCCGGCAAGAGCCAGAACAGCTATCGTGGTCTGGTCAAGATCCTTCCGGGGGCGGACAATGCGAAAAACTTTTCGCAATGCGATTCGCTTCTCCTCGGGGACAAGTGTGGAGCCCATACATTCCCTGTGGTGGAGTCACAAAATATGACTGCCGTGACCGAGCATGAGGCGACTACCTCGAAAATCAGCGAGGCCCAGTTGTTCTATTGTACCCAGAGGGGTATCACAGCTGAAGACGCAGTGGGTCTTATTA
>JAZRHK010000100.1:0-1157 GCA_045644725.1 Candidatus Coprenecus sp.
TCACTCAAACGCATACCGGTGTAGCAAAGAACAAGGACATATTTGATATTGGGTACTGCATCCACATTGGCCCACATGGTAGCAAGTTGATCCTTGGAAAATGCAATCTTTTCTGCCTGCTCCTCCTTGTGGATGTATATATACTCTGCATAGTTCCTATCAACTATATCAAGCTGCATTGCATATCTCCATAGTGAAGTGCCTAGAGCCTTCATATTCTCTTTGGTACGCTTACCGTGGGGACATTCATCGATACACTTCTGCATATGCTCTGTGCGGATCTTGGCGATCTCCACATAATACAGATTGGAGAAATATTTGTAGGCAGATTTGTAGCAGTTGATTGTGGACTGGGTAACCTTCTCGGTGTGACCATCCAGCCACTTTTTGTACAGGTCCTTGAACTTTACATTCATATCCTGCTGAGGAAGATCCTGCTTCAGGTTAGGCAGATAGGCTATGGCTTCGTTTTTAGTAGCGAAGCCTTTTTTTCTACGCATTTTCCTGTTGAGCTTTCCATCTACCTCATCCCAGCCAATTGTGTACTCAGCGGTCCACTTTCCGTTGCTGTCTTTATATACGGTTCCTTGACCATTGCCTCGCTTCTTGGCAGATCTCTCACGGACCTGCTTGGCTCCGCATAGGTTGCAGAACTTTGATTCATCTGGAATTTCTTTTTTGCATTTTTTACAGAGCATAATCCAGCTCCTCTCAAATGTATTTAATTGTCCAGGTACTTATCAATGATCTTGGCCATGCGGTCATTTGACTTGCGCAAGTATTCATTTTCTGCGAGAAGTCTGTTGATCCTCTCCATGGCTGTGTCATCGGAATAATCGAGATAGCAGGTGTGGTCACCAACGGGTCCTATAATAACGAGTTCTATCCGTCTTGCGGTAGCTCTCATAATGTCCTGCTCAATGTTGATAGCCATAATACGTTCAATGGTCTTTATGGATACCTCTGCTTCTTTTGCGACATACGCATTGGTCAAATGAGCAAGCTCTTTCACATCGCGCATATACTCACACCAGGTTTGCAGATCATAATCTCTTGTGGGTCTTCCCCCACAGGTTTTCCTGAACCTGGCACACGATAGGCATCTGTAGTATGGCTTGGTGGAGGGGTCTTGCCGTGTTTTCATTGGTTGGCCTCAT
>JAZRHK010000101.1:0-7005 GCA_045644725.1 Candidatus Coprenecus sp.
AAGCATAACCTATTGTATATCAATACTTAAAGATACAAGAACTTTATCAGATAAGCAAAAAAAGAAGACACTATCTTGATTACAAGACAATGTCTTTCGTATAGTTTTTCAGTGGCCTCGCACCATAAGAGGGAGGGGCCCGCGACGTCAGTCGTGGGAGGGGTCATGCGAAGCATGACGTCAGAGGCATCGCACTGACTGGCGGACAACAGAGAAAAATCCCGAATGGAGTCGTGCAGGTACACACACGCAAGAAATCCGGCGAAAACTCGCTAGTGTGTAGCAATAGTGACCGAAAAAGTAGCCGTTTCCGAACACACACGCAAAAAATCCGGCGAAAACTCGCTGGTGTGTGTGGAATTCAGCATCAGAATAGTCCGTATCGGGAGACACATAAAAAAATGGGGAAAATCTTACATATGGTAATGAAAGATCTCCCCAATATATCACACAGAAGCTGACTATTGTCAGTTATTCAGATAGTAGGTCACCGAAGTCACCACACGCACCTTCTTGATGTGTGGGGTATTGCTGTCACGGTCTGTGATAGTGAATGTTCCCTGGCTGGCGGTCTTGATTTTACCAAGACGGCTATCAGAGTCCTTGGCGAACTTCTCAGCTGTCTCACGGGCATTCTTGGTAGCTTCCTCGATCATCGCCGGCTTGATGTCATTAAGACTATCGTACTGGAACTCCACAGGATTTTCCCATTTTGTACCACCTGTAACAATACCTTTTTTAAGCAGATCCGATTGTCTGGCCATAAGACCCAGAACCACATCCACTTTGTTTGTACACACAGTGATGATGTTTGTCGAGATGTATCTGTAGGCACGGTCATTTCCGCCATATTCGTTGGCGTATTTATCTGAAATAGCAGGAGTTGCCACTGATATTTCAGAATCCTCTATACCGCCGTTTTTCAGAAACTTGATGATGGCTGCATTGCTGTAGTCTGTCTGGTCATATACAGACTGTATGTCATTGGCCATCACTTTATATACCACTGGCCAGATAACCTTATCTGCCTTAACCTCCCTTTCACAAAGCCCCTTCACATTTACTGTCCTGTCAAATGATCTGAAGTCCTTGACAGCTTTGGGCAACATCACACCCAAAACAATAAGCCCGACCATTATGGCCAGGCCACTGTAAAATTTTCCTTTATCCATCATGCTGTTATTAACCTTGAAATTTATCAAAAGCCATCTGGATCTTCTGATATTGGGCTTTAACCTCTTTGGCGAGGGCTTTCTCCTCATCTGTCTTAGGACATCTTGCAGCCTTTTTAAGTGCCTCTTCTACCTCAGAAGCCTGCATAAGGAAGGCCATCATATTATCAAAAGGGACTTTTTCAAGTTCATCAAGTCTCCCTTTTACAGCTTGCAAATCTTGTAATTTCTTTGTCATAACTCTAAAATTTAAATGGTTGGACAATTTGATTTCGTTGACAACAAATATACAAAAAGGGACTAATAAATTCAAACATCAATCCCCATTATGTAGTCATTCATATAGAATCCGTTCCCAATGTGGAAATCTCCCTGACGGAGTATGGTCAGTCCCAAATGGCTGTAGAATTCCACGGCCGGGTTGGATCTGTTGACATTAAGCTCTATCCTCGCCTTTGGAGATGTCCTATAAGTGTTGGCATGCGATACGGCCTTATCAAACAATAGGCGTCCAAGTCCAGCCCCCTGAAAGGGTGGCATGACATATATTTTCTGAAGATGGAATACTTCGATACCTTCAGAATCTGGTCCCTCACTTTGGACAGAGATATATCCGCACGGTTCTCCTGAGCCTTTGAGGGCAATATAATATACGTGCCCCTGGGCAAGTTGTGTCCTGAGATTTGGGAGGGAGTACATCCACTCCATCATATACTCCATCTGCTCGGGTGAGAGAATCTCCCGATATGTGTGACGGAAGACCACCTGAGCCATATCGTGTATGGTCTGCAAATCATCTAGGCCGGCCTTTATGATGGTCACATCCAGCATGGGCTAGATCTCCCAGTCGCAAGCGACACGCGATTCGCGTATCTTTTTGCAGTATGAAGATATCTTCACGTGTTCCGGATGCACTTTATAGGCAGCCAAATCCTCAAGGGAAGCGAATGTGGATACCAGACAAGCATCATAATTGCCATCCACTACATTGATCCCCACTTCACACGAAAGGAGTTCGGGAACCACCCCCATAAGCCCCTCCAGGTGCTCTTTCATCCATTGCGCATTCTCTTTGGCTGTAAGCCCCTCTGCTTCGGGCTTGAGTTTCCACATTACGATATGTTTTATCATTGCTCTTGATTTTAATTGCCGAAGATCACCAGCAGGCCGAGGATGGCGATGATGATTCCCGATATCTTGTTTATGTATTGTTTGAAATTTTCCGGAATTCTGTGTCTGAGGCCACCCATTAGGGTAGTGATGAATACCCACCAGAGAAGTGCACCGAAGAAGAAGCCGACAAGTGTCACCATATTGCTTTCCCCTCGATCCATAATCGAACCTATCATGGTCATAAATGTGAGGATGTAGGGGATAGTGGTGAAGAATGTAGTGATATCTACCCCGAATGCTGAGGTCACGTATCGCCAACCGCTCACGCTGCCGGAAGCACTATCACGGGACGAGGTACTGTCTGAAACTTTGCTGAAAAATATCCCTGCACCTATTGCTATGACTATCAGTCCTCCCACAATAGATAACCAACCCATATTCTTCTCCAGAAAAGGTGATATGACAGTATAGAAAAAGAGTGCTATTGCCGCGTAGATGGTATCACACATTGCCACACCGACTCCCGACAGGAATCCGGCTCTGCGACCGTCCAGAATGGTCCTTGAGACGCACAGCACCTGCATGGTCCCGAATGTAATGGATGAAGTAAAGCCCACCACCAAGCCGAATAAAATTGCATTAATCATAACCCAAAGATAATCCATTTAGTCCAATTTTCTGAATTTCTCCATTGATTTTCCGTAGGTAATCACACAACATTATGGTATTTAATTTGGAATATATTTGCTACGACAAACATTAAAATTGACAAATATGAAAATTAAAAATTCGAAAATATTGATTACCGGAGGGGCATCCGGCATGGGGAAAATAATGGGGCAGAAGGCTCTTGAAAAAGGGGCCAAAACATTGGTTATCTGGGACATCAATCAGGAGAATATAAACAGCACAGTGGCTGAGCTCAGCAAATATGGAGTTGTAAAAGGGTACAGGGTGGATGTGTCAGATTACGATATGGTGCAGAAGGGGTATGAGCAGGTGGTAGAGGATTGCGGAGCTATTGATATTTTGGTCAATTGCGCAGGTATCATCACCAGCAACAAGACCTTTGACCAGCAGACCCAGCAGGAGATCACCCGCACCATTGGGATCAACACCATTGCCCCGATGTTCGTAGCCAGGGCATTTCTCCCCGATATGCTCAAGCGCAATAGCGGCCACATCTGCAATATTACCTCTGCCGGCGGTATGCTCGGCAACCCCAGAATGTCGGTATATGGCGCCAGCAAATGGGGAGCCATCGGCTGGTCAGAATCGCTCCGCATCGAACTCAAAGCAGCGCACAGCAAGGTCCGCGTCACCACAGTAGCACCTTACTACACCAATACAGGGATGTTTGACGGTGTAAAATCCAAAGTATTCCCAATCCTCAAACCCGAATATGTCTCACGTAAAATCATCAGGGCAATAGAGAAGAACACCATTTTTGCAGGGATTCCTTTTGGCTACCACTTCATCAGATTCTGGCAGTTCATCCTCCCATTCCACCTATTTGACTTCATTTTCGGAGAGGTATTTGGGATTTACCACACAATGGACCATTTCACCGGTCGCAAGAATTAGTTACATTTGCCCTATGAACACACCAAAAGATAAAATTCAGGCCATTGCGGTAGCGCAAAAGCAATATTTCCGCACAGGGGCCACCCTCGATATAAAGTTCCGTTTGCAGATGCTCCGACGTCTGGAGGATGGGATCCGTGCCCATGAAAAGGCCCTCTGCAATGCCCTCTGGGCAGATTTGCACAAATCCTATGAGGAGGCATACCTCACCGAAATCAGCATTGTTTATGGTGAAATAAGGCAACATCTGCGCCACCTTCGCCGTTGGGCACGAAAGGAGAAACGTCCAACTCCGATTACCCTTTTCCCTTCGCAAAGCTATCAGGTGAAAGAGCCCCTTGGCAATGCACTCATTATTGCACCATGGAATTACCCTGTGCAGCTTCTGCTCAATCCGCTCGTGGGTGCCATCTCTGCAGGATGCACAGCAATGCTGAAGCCTTCGCCCTATGTTCCGAATGTCTCTGCAGTGCTTGCGCAATTGATAAGCGAGACATTTGACCCTGAATATATTGCACTTGTGCAAGGGAATAGGGAGGTCAATGGTGCATTGCTCGAAATGCGTTGGGACATGATATTCTTCACCGGTAGTCCGGACTTGGGTAAGAAGGTGATGGCCGCTGCAGCCAAAAACCTCACCCCTGTAGTGCTGGAGCTCGGTGGGAAGAGCCCATGCATAATAGACCGCACTGCAAATATTGCACTGGCTGCCAAGAGGATAGCCTGGGGAAAGACCCTGAATGCAGGGCAGACTTGCATAGCACCCGACTACATACTCATACATCCCGATATAAAAGAGGAATTTGTAAAAGCCTTCGGCAATGAGATCCGTAACCTTCATGGAGAAGATATCCGGAAGCACCGTCACTATGTAAGGATGGTAAGTGACCGTGCATTCGAGAGGGTAAGCAAATATCTTCAGGATGGAAATATCCTCTATGGTGGTCGTATGGATGCATCTGAAAGATTTATAGAACCCACACTGCTGGAGGTTAACGATATGTCAGTACCTGTAATGAATGAAGAGATATTCGGACCGGTATTTCCTGTAATTGCCCTAGAGGGGGACTTCATGGAAGAGGCAGTGAAATTCGTCAATGAAAGGGAAAAACCTCTGGCCTTCTACTATTTCGGCCGTGAGGCTGACGGATGGGAGTGCGTACGGCGTACATCTTCTGGTGGTGGATGCATAAATGATGTCATTATGCATATTGCCAATGATCGTGTGCCATTCGGGGGTGTCGGCAATTCGGGAATGGGTCGCTACCACGGGCGTGAAAGCTTCGATGCATTCAGCCACAAACGTACCATCATCTCGACCGGCACCTGGATCGACCTACCATTCAGATATATGCCATACAAAATGTTCTCTCTCGTAAAGAAACTGCTGTAGGGAAGAGGCCATCAGAATCTACCCCCCATTCAGACATATGTACTGCAAAATGTTCAAAATGGTGTAGGGTGTGGTTATATGACACATAGCGGGCCAGGTGGAATATAATTGCTTCCACCTGGCCTGTTACTTTCCAACTACTTCGGCCAGGTCTGCAAAATCATGTTAGACCTGGCCGGAAGCAATTTTATTATAAGACTGAAAGACAACAAATTAACACTTTACACATCGGCCAGGTAGGACACTTTTTTGCAGACCTGGCCGGGAATACTACCCTCTATCGTAATGCGGCATATCTTCAGGAAGGACAATAGAGAACTCCACAAGTCCGGCCACGACACCATCCTTCTTCCATACGGTCTGATAAATCATCTTCTTCATCCCCTTCTTGGATATGGTATAGCAGTTTGTCCCGCCAGTCTCAAGCAGTTTGTGTATGATATGTTGTGAATGCTCATTATGACACCCCATAAGATTTTTCCCGACCAGGTCACCATATGAGGCAAATGTCTCCTTGGACTTGTCATTCATATATATAATTGTACCTTCTGTATCACAAACAGTTATAGCACAATTCAACTCTTTTGCCCAATCAGGGATATTGTTCATTACATTTTCCATATTATCAATCTTAATTTTATGTAAAGATAACCAAAATCATTATATTTGTCACATAGAACGGGCGCATCTATGTATTAGCAAGCTCTGCAAGCCACTCTGGCTAGGTATCTGACACCTTTCTTGCGCTCATCTGAAATAAGTTTATTAACTATAAAAAGGATGAGATTATGAAATTTGAAAGATGCCCATTCGTGGAAATACCCGATGGTAAAATAGTCAGAATGTACCCATTTCATATAAGTATGGAGGGGATGGAGAGCAAGATTTTGTTTAAAGATGATGACGACTATGATTCATTCATAAAGATTCTGTTTGTCATAGCATATAAAAAGATGAACTCGGTAGTGGAATATTGTGTAGTATCCAACCATGCCCATTATGTAATTCTAAGTGATTCATATTACTCTGCCGCAAATTTCGGAGATGAGGCAAAGAGAATATACTCAATGCATTTTAACAAAAAATATAGGGAGACGGGTATACTGAGAAGGTGTAATACTCATTGTGTTCTCCTTGATTCAGACAGATATCTGCGCAATGCATTAGCCTATGATCTCCGTAATGCATTGGACAATGGGGCTAAAAATATAAATGAGTACAGGTGGTCGTCATTCAGGGCAATGTTCTGTAATGGTAAAATAGTAGTTCCTACACGAAAAGTATGTCAACTGACAAGAGATGAGATAAGAGGGATAATGCATACACACAATACTCTTAAGAATGTAGATTGGGAACTGAATGCCAATAATGAATTGGAGCCTGCAAGTACCTGTAACTGGAAATACCTTGAAAAAGCCTTTCTCAATGACAATGCTTTTTTTCTGAAAACATTGGGTGTATTGAATACTTCAGAAGTAAAACAGCAATTGATAGATAATCCCAGAGAGAGGAAAAACGATCAGGATATGTTAAAGTGTACAAATGATATAAGTTACAAATGGTATCAGCTTGGTCTGAATGAATTGCCGATAGAGAAGAAAACACGACTACTCTTATTTGTATATCGCTCTTACCGTACTACTCCAAACCAAATGGCAAGGGTATTTGAATTGAGTCGAGAGAAAGTACTCTCCCTTCTTCATAATAAAAAACAATAGTTTCTGGATAGTCGTTCAAAAATGT
>JAZRHK010000102.1:0-20360 GCA_045644725.1 Candidatus Coprenecus sp.
TGCACAAATATCTCGCTGAAAATCGACACAGGTGTCATTAATAAAAATAAAATCGGGCGCAAGCGCCCCAAGGTGAAAGCATGGACTACAAAGGCATCCCATTTTTACAGTACAAATTGATAATGAAAAGGCTGAGGACTCTCAAGCGCTATAAATACTATGAGATGAAAAATCTTGCATTTGACTTCGGCATCTCATCGCCTCCGGAGCTGCTCATGTGGAACAGTGTGATCGGATGGTGTGCAAGGGGAGTCGATTCCCTGGCCGACAGACTCGATCTGTATGGATTCAAGGATGATGTGTTTGATATGACGGCCATCTATGACCTCAACAACAGGGACATTCTGATTGACTCGGCAATCCTCGGAGCTCTGATCTGCTCATGTTCATTTGTTTACATCTCAGAGGATGAAAACGGATTCCCAAGGCTCCAGGTCATCGGAGGTGATGATGCCACCGGAATAATGGATCCTGTGACGATGATGCTCAATGAAGGATATGCAGTCCTTGAGCGTGATGAGTTCGGAGTTCCCACCAAAGAGGCTTATTTCACATATGAGTACACAGCATTTTACGAAAACGGAAATCTGGTCCAGGAGATTCCCAATAAGGCTCCATATCCGTTGCTCGTTCCGATAGTATTCAGACCTGATGGTCACAGGCTATTCGGACATAGTCGCATATCCAGGGCCTGCATGTCGATCACCGGATCGGCGCTCAGGACCATCAAGAGATCCGAAATCTCTGCAGAGTTTTTCTCATTCCCTCAGAAGTATGTCACAGGACTTGATCCTGACACCGAGGGAGACCTCGACAAATGGGCAGCAGCCATGTCGGCGATGATGAAGTTCACCGTCAACGAAGATGGACAGGACAAGGTCAAGGTCGGACAATTTGCCCAGCAGTCAATGGGACCTCATACAGAGCAGCTCAAGATGTTTGCATCTATGTTTGCCGGAGAGGTGGGACTCACCCTGGATGATCTGGGATTCCCCAACAGTGTACCGACAAGCTATGACAGCATAAAAGCAATGCACGAAAATTTAAGACTCACCGCAAAGGGTGCACAAAAGGACTTTGCAGTGGGTTTTTTAAATGCCGGATTTTTGGCAGCATGTGTGCGTGATGATTTCAAATATGACAGATCTCAGATCACCTACACAAAAGCAATGTGGTTGCCACCGTTCCCTGCAGATGTGTCAACTCTCTCCGGAGTAGGAGATGCTCTCCAGAAGATCGGCACCACATTCCCGGACTACCTGACACAGGAAAAGCTCCAGGAGCTGACTGGTATATGATAAGTATCACCATTCATATACAAAGCACATGAAAAGCATATAAAAAGCATATAAAATCATACCCTCCGGAATGATTTTTAATATGAGGCCGACATCGGTTGCAAACGATGAGGGAGTTGTCCACCAGCTCCCTTTTATTGTGCCTAAAAGGTGGGGAAAGGTGGACAAATGGCATGGTTAAAGACGTAGTGCCGGAGCTGCAGGATCAGATCGGCACCCGGTTCCGGAGCAGTATCCTGAGGGACAGAACACTCCAGCGAGTAGGTAAGAGAATAGAGACCGGAAGGGCAGACCTGTCAGATGCTCATGCATTTGCGGAGAGGCTCGGTTTTAATCTATCCGAAGCCCTCGTCGGGACTCTTACTCAGGAGAACCTCCCGAATGGGACTCTTTACTACAACATAGCAGAGAGGACCGTCATCCCGGCTCTTGAAAATAACTATGAGCTGGTTAATGAGGCAGCAGCGACTATCCAAAAGACGATAGACCAGCAGGTCGGCATCGGTCTCGGATCAGTGAGAGCGGATTTTCCGCTTGAGAGGATCCAGAACCTCATCGACAAGATGACTGCAGATGATATCACTTATGAGCAGGTCATCAGATGGCTCATGGAGCCTATCGTCAACAACTCTGAGGCATTTGCGGATGATTACATCAGAGCAAATGCGGATTTCAGAGCGAAGGCAGGACTCCGGACAAAGATCACCAGAAGGGTGGCAAATAACTGTTGCGACTGGTGTGCTGCGATGGCCGGGACGTGGATCTACGGATCCGAACCTCCGGACATCTATCGCAGGCATGAGTTTTGCAGATGCACTGTGACATATCAATCTGACAAGACATCCCAGAATGTGTGGTCAAAAAGGAAATGGGAGACTCCCAAAGAGGACATCCTGGAGAGGCTCAGGGCAACAACAAAGTCCGGTCTCACTCCTCAGGAGAGACAGAGTCAGATCGAGCAGCTCCAACGAGATGCAGACATCAGACGATTTATGACGGAGACCGGATACACCAGAGAGACTGCAAGGAGATCCACAAGAAAAAAGACTCCTGCAGAGATCGATGCTGAGATAGCCAAAATCAAGGAGAGGCAGGAGAACATACGGAGGTAAAGGATGAGGATTGACAATCAAAATCCCTCTTTTACCAATGTAAAGACCTCAAAAAAGACCAGAGGCAACATCGCCATCACTCAGTATAAGGCTACAGGGCAACAGCTCTATGTTTGGCAGCAGAGGCAGATCAAAGCGATCGAGGCGCTTAATCCGGACGGATCATGGAAACACATGACATATTGCATATGTGTCTCCAGACGAAACGGAAAAGGTGAGATCCTCGCAGCCAGGATGATGGACGGCATCATCAACCTGGGAGAAAAGATCGTCTACACAGCGCACAGGACCACAACATCACACGATGCTTTCACTAGACTATATACCCTGCTAAAAAAAGCTGGTTATGAGGAGTTCAACAAAAAGAAAAAGGAGATGCCGGAGAAATCCTTTTATAAATCTCAGCAGTATGGCCTGGAGCATATCGAGGTCACTGGTGGAGGTGTTGTTGATTTCCGAACAAGGACCGATAGTGGCGGACTCGGTGAAGGTTTCGATTTGCTCATCATCGATGAGGCTCAGGAATACACTGAGAGGCAGCAGTCAGCTCTTTCCTACTGCGTATCATCCTCAAAAAATCCTCAGACGATTCTGGTCGGCACACCTCCGACTGTATCATCCAAGGGCGATGTGTTCGTTAAGATCAGAGAATCAGTCCTAAACAGGACCGCAGAGGAGACAGGCTGGGCCGAATGGTCCACACCCGATTTTGTCGAGGGCAAAGCGCTCAAGGATCCAAAGCTCTGGAAAAGATACAACCCATCATATGGGACCATCCTCACAGACAGAAAGATCAGGGCAGAGCTCAAAAACGGAGATCTGGATTTTAACATTCAGAGACTCGGATACTGGTGCACGTTTAAACCGGAGTCAGCAATATCTGAGCAGGAATGGGATGACCTCAAGGTCGATGCACTCCCGGAGCTTAAAAACACAAGATATCTCGGGATCAAGTATGGCCGAGACGGTGTCAATTGTGCATTATCGATCGCATCCAAAACAAAGGATGGAAAGATATTTGTCGAATCAATCGCATGTACGTCAGTCAGAGCCGGAAACGGATGGCTTTTTGAATACATCCAGAACCCGAGAGTTGCCAAGGTTGCCATTGACGGAGCATCCGGGCAAAAGCTCCTGGTCGATCAGCTCCATGAGTTCAAGCTCAAAAAGCTGGACATCATCCAGCCGACAGTCGGAGAGATCATCTCATCTGATGCGATGTTCGAGCAGGCCCTATATGCAAAGACAATCTGCCACAGAGGGCAGAACAGTCTCAGGACCTGTGTGACAAACTGCAAAAAGAGACTGATCGGATCCAAAGGAGGATTCGGATATACATCCCTTTTGGACACGTCAGACATTGCCCTGATGGAGTCAATGATCCTAGCCTACTGGTTAGCAGCGACATCCAAGGAAGAAAAAAGAAAACAAAAAATAAGTTGTTAAAGAGGATCCCAAGAGGATCCTTTTTTAATACAAAAAACTACGTTTACTCAACGGTAAAAGAGGAGGAAAGAAATGAGTGATTTCAAAGTGATCGAGACACAGGAAGATTTTGACAAGGCCATTCAGAAAAGACTGGCCCAGAAGGACAGAGAGCTGGAGGAGCAGTACAAGGACTTTTTAAGTCCCGAAAAAGCCAAGGACCTCAAGGCCGAATATGAAAAGCGCCTGGAGGAGGCAAACAAGCTCCTTGAAAGTGCAAATGCAAAGCTCACCGACCATGACAAGATCGTGTCCGATCTCACACAGAGAGCACAGGCTGCAGAGACCTCGCTCCTTAAGAGCAAAGTTGCAATCGAGAAGGGCATCCCGATCGAGTTTGCATCAAGACTCATGGGAGCAAATGAGGAGGAGCTCGCAAAAGATGCGGACAGCATCGCCAAGCTTTTTGGCAAGGCAAAACCGCAGGCAGCTCCACTCCACACCAATGAGGTAGGAGGCAGTCACGCTCCACAGCAGACAAATACCAATGCTGCACTGCTCGGTATGCTCAATCAGCTCAACGAGCAGATGCAACCAAATTAAGGAGGTCAAATATGGCTAACGTATTATCAAAGGGCACTCTTTTCCCGGAGGAGCTCACAAATCAGCTTTTTAATCTCGTAAGAGGCAAATCAGCACTCGCAAGACTCTCAGGCTCAGAGCCTATCCCTTTTAACGGAGAGAGAGTTTTCACATTCAACTTTGACAAAGAGGCCGATCTCGTTGCTGAGAATGGTGCTAAATCAAACGGCGGAGCAACCGTATCTCCGGTAACCATCACACCTGTCAAGATCGAGTATGGCATGAGAGTATCTGATGAGTTCAGATATGCAGCAGAGGAGATCCAGCTCCAGTATCTCAGAGCATTTGCAGAAGGATTCTCAAACAAGGCTGCAAGAGCTCTCGACATCATGGCTTTCCATGGTGTTAATCCCAGAACTGGCAACACAGCTGCTGTCCTCAGTGGCAACAACTTTGATGCTGTTATCGACCAGACCGTTGATTATGACTCATCTGCTCCTCAGGACAATGTCCAGGCAGCAATCGACCTCATCCAGGCAAATGAGCATGATGTAACCGGAATGGCAATCTCTCCCGCTTTCAAGAGTGCCCTTGCATCTCTTAAGCAGACAAAAGATTCAAACGTTCCTCTTTTCCCTGATCTCGGATGGGGCAGAGACGTAACAGCTATCAATGGTCTCGCTACAGATGTAAACAGCACTGTTTCATTCGGCGGATCAGCTGACAAGGCTGTTATCGGTAACTTTGCAGATTACTTCAAATGGGGCTTTGCTCGTCAGATCCCTATCGAGGTGATCGAATATGGTAATCCCGATAACGATGCAACAGCCGGAGATCTTAAGGGCCACAACCAGGTATATCTCAGAGGTGAGGCATATCTCGGATGGGGCATCCTCGTTCCTGATGCATTTGCCATCGTAAAGAATGGTGTATCTGGCTGATCGGGAGGATGACGTATGCGCTATAAATACCACAATGTGGTGACAGGCGCTGAGATTGAAACAAACAGCAGGATCTCAGCTCGTAACTGGAAAATAGTTGGAGAGGATGATCCTGTTGTTATTCCGGCGACTGAACCTGCAGACCTGGCTCCGGAGATACTGGAGCCAGAGGATAATGACGAAGATCTCGCAGACTTTGATGACATCATACCCGAGGTTGTGGAGGAAAAGCCAAAACCAAAGGCCAAAAAGCCTGCCAAAAAGCCTGCTAAAAAAGGAGCAAAGAAATGAGTAATCCTGCATTTGCCACAGTCGAGGACATACAGAATCTGTGGAGACCACTCACCGCAGATGAGCAGCAAAGAGCGGAATATCTTCTCCCTCTCGTCTCCGATGAGCTCAGAGTCCTTGCAAGTAATGTAAATATCGACCTGGATGCCAGGGCGACAGATGACAGTGCATATGCATCTGTCCTTAAGATCGTGACCGTTGATGTTGTCTGCAGAGTATTAAGACAGTCAACAGAGGGCGATGCCATGACACAGGAATCACAGTCAGCTCTCGGCTATACCTGGAGCGGGACCTATGCTGTGGCAGGTGGAGGCATTGCCAATGCGATCCTTAAGAATGATCTTAAGAAACTGGGAATTATGAGACAGCAGATGGGAGTCGTGAAGATATGGGGAAAATCAAAGGAATCACAGTAACCCTCTATGAGGAGAAGGTTATAGGATATGACTCACTCAACGCAGCCATATATGAGGAGACTCCTGTTGAGGTTGACAACGTCCTGGTCGGTGAGCCATCAACCGATGACATCACATCCAGCACCAGCCTCTATGGGAAAAAGATCTCATACATGCTGGGGATCCCGAAGGGCGATACCCATGACTGGGTCAATAAAAAAGTTGAGTGGACTGATGCATATGGATACACCCATAAATGTCAGACATTTGGCTATCCCATCACCGGGATTGAGTCAAATATCCCATCCCAGATCCCATGGCATATGAAAGTCAGGTGCGAAAGCTATGAGCAAAACAAAGGTCAAACTGAATCTCCCGGGAATAAACCAGGTGATGAAGTCGGCTCCCATTAAATCGGCGCTCAAACAGGCAGCGGATGCCGTTGCGGATATTGCAGGAGAGGGATATGTCGCAGAAGATCCCAGGGATATCAACTGGATCGGAATCGTCAATGTCTACCCGGAAAACAAAGAGGCGGGACATGATAATTTCAAAAACAACACGCTCCTCAAGGCAATACAAGCAGCAGGACTGCCTCTGACCAAGGGAGGGAAAAGATGATCCTCGATGTAATCATTGATTACTGCAACAATTCAAATCTGGATGCTCCGGCATTTGCCGAGACACCAAAGCAAAACTGTCCCGATGAGTATTACATCATCGAGCTGATCGGAGAGCCGAGTGTAGACCAGATTGAGACTGCCACGATCGCAGTGAGATCCCATGCCCGGAACATGAAAAGAGCAGCAGATCTCTCCTACGACATGGACAATCTTTTGATGAATGGATTCATAGAGCTGGACTATATTGCCGGAGTAAAACGCAATACGATCGCCAACTTTACGGTCCAGAATACAAAAGAATACAGATTTCAAGGTGTTTATTTGATAACACACTATTAAGGAGGTAAAGCTATGGGTAACAATGCGACAAATGTCAGCACTGGCAAGCCTAAAACCAGTGGCGCTATTTTCAGAGCACCACTCGGCACACCGCTCCCCACCGATGCAACATCCCAGCTCGATCCGGCATTTGTGGGACTGGGATATATCAGTGAGGACGGCACATCCAATGAGAACGAAATGGATGTGTCTGCGATCAAGGCCTGGGGAGGAGCTATCGTATACAGATCACTAACCGAGCTGACTGATAATTTCGGATTCACCATGATCGAGTCCAAAAACAGAGATGTCCTCAAAGCTGTCTATGGCGATGCAAATGTCACCGAAACAGCATCAGGCGACACTCATGTTGAGGTCAAAGCTGAGGATCCTCAGGAGGCTGCATGGGTAATCGACACAGTGCTCAGAGGCGGAATTGCCAAGAGAATCGTGATCGCCGACGGCGCTATCACATCAAGAGAGCCTGTTGTATATAACGACTCTGATCCTATCGGATACGGTGTCACTGTATCTGCATATCCGGATGCAAATGGCAAGACTCACGATGAGTACATCGAGGGCCAGACTATAAGTGGTTAAAAAATAAGGAGGAGATATTCGTGTATGGCCACAAAAAAGAAAACAATCAATGTAAATGAGAACATAATCGAAGGCCAGACCCAGTCTGGCATAAAGTTCAAGATAGACAAAAGGATCACTGAGGATGCCAGGACAATGTTTTATATCCGAAACCTCAGAAAATACAAAGAGGACAAAGAACATGCTGAGGAGGCAATCGATGCAGTATATGCTCTCCTGGAGCTCATGTTCGGTTCCTCCGGTCTCATGACTTTTATGGATGCAGTGGCAGCAACACATGACGGTGTTGCCAAGCCTGAAATCCTCATGCAGGAGCTAAACGAGATTTTTGAGGCCTGCAATCTAAAAAACTGATCCTCCTCGCTGATCTGTTAAATGACAGCGAGGATCTCATCATCTGTGATCTTGCCCAGTATTATCACATCCTGGACTATTCACAGTTAAAACCCAACATCCTGGCAACTCTGGTGCTGGGACTGCCAAATGAAAGCAGGATAATGCTTAAAATCGCAGGGTCAAAGCTGACGTATAAAGAGGCAGCGCTGGCCCTTATTTTTGATGCCCTGCAGGTCATTGCTTTCAATCAGGGCCATGCAAAAGGTGCAAAACGTCCTGAGTCGTTATACAAAAAGCTCACCGCTGAGAAAAAGCCAAAGGATGAGCTGATGGCATTTGACACTCCCGAGCAGTATGAGGAGTGGAGGAAGGAGCATTATGGCTGACACGATTGCAACCGCATACGTCCAGATAGAGCCAACATTTGACGGTGTTGCTAGTAAGTTAAAGGGAGAATTTTCCAAGGATGGAGAATCAGCTGGAAAAGAGGCAGGTGCAAAAGCCGGATCCGGTTTCGCATCAGTCCTCGGATCAACTGCCAAGGTTGCTGTCGGTGCCATGATCGGAGCAGTCTCAGCCGGAGCAGCAGCCGTCACCGGACTGACCAAAGAGGCAACCTCTGCATTTGGAGAATATGAGCAGCTGGTCGGTGGTGTCGAGACATTATTCGGTGATGCTGCAGGCAAGGTCCAGGAAAACGCTGCCAAGGCATTTGCAACAGCCGGAATGAGTGCAAATGAATACATGTCCAATGTGACCGCATTTTCCGCATCACTCCTGCAGTCCCTGGGAGGAGATACAGCCAAGGCTGCAGATGTTGCTGACATGGCAATGCAGGACATGAGTGACAATGCAAATAAGATGGGCAGCTCCATGGAATCAATTACCATGGCGTACCAAGGTTTTGCCAAAGGGCAGTACCAGCTACTTGATAATTTAAAATTGGGTTACGGAGGCACCAAGACAGAGATGCAAAGGCTCCTCCAGGATGCCGAAAAGATCTCCGGAGTCAAGTATGACATGTCAAACCTCAATGATGTCTATGAGGCCATCCATGTTGTCCAGACTGAGATGGGCATCACCGGAACTACAGCCAAAGAGGCAGCAACTACCCTTGAGGGATCATTTGCATCCATGGGAGCAGCATGGCAGAACGTTGTCACATCCCTCGGATCCGGACAGAGCCTCGGCTCAAATATCGATACATTTGTAAAGACAGCGGAGCAGTACATCAACAATCTGATCCCGGTGGTTGAGACAGCACTGGAGGGTGTAACTCAGCTCATCGAGGGTCTGGCACCTGTTATCGCAGAAAAACTCCCAGCGCTGGTCCAGAAGATCGTGCCATCGCTCCTGCAGTCAGCTGCTCAGATAGTATCTGCTCTGGCATCTGCCCTGCAGACATCACTCCCTGTCATCATGCAGACCGGAATGGAAGTGCTTAATCAGCTCATGCAGGGATTTTTGCAGGCTATACCGCAGGCCATGCCCATGCTGATGGAGTTCCTCAGCATGATCACACAGTTTATCCTGGAAAATGCACCGCTCCTCATCACAGCAGCAGCAGAGATGGTGAGCACGCTGGCAACAGGACTCGCAGAGCAGGCACCGACTCTGATCCCTGCAGCAATTGAGATGATATTGTCTCTCGTTGAGGATCTCCTCGATAATGCAGATCAGATGGTCGATGCAGCAATCGCCCTGATGGAAGGTCTGGCAACAGGCCTGATCAATGCCCTGCCGACTTTGGTCGAAAAAGCGCCTGTTATCATCAGCAAGCTCCTAATCGCTCTGATGAACGCTATACCTAAGATCCTGGAGGCAGGTGTCAAGATCATCAAGATGCTGATCGACGGTCTCAAGCAGGCTCTGCCTCAGCTCCTCAACCAGGTGCCTGTCCTGATCGAGCAGCTCAAAGCTGAGTTTTTAAAATTCGTCGAGAAAATGAAGGAAATCGGCAAGAACATCGTCGAGGGCATCAAAGAGGGCATAGCCGGAGCCTGGGACTCATTCATCAACTGGATGGGAGAGAAGATGAGCTCATTCGTGGACGGCATCAAGAGCTTTTTTGGCATCAAGTCACCCTCAAAGCTCATGGCCGATGAGATAGGAAAGTGGATCCCCGCCGGAATCGCCGAGGGTATCAACCAGGGCATGGGAGTCCTGGACAAAGAGATCAATGCAATGACTGCCGACATGATCAGCACCGCAGTCAATCCCACTGTGATGAGCACATATGTCCCTCAGGACACAGCTCAGACAGATTCACTCACCGCACTGATAAGTCTCCTGCGCACCTATCTGCCTATAATTGCAGAAAACAGCGACCAGAAGATCGTCCTCGAAGGAGATGCAGGTCGTCTTTTCAGACTCATGCAGAGAGAGGCTGTCCGCAACACCGAGATCGTCGGCACCGGAGCAGTCCTCTCGGCTACATAAGGAGATGCTACTATGCAAACACAGGTAGTCGTTTCAAATACAGATATCACAAAATACATAGTCGACGGCTCTTATAAGCTCAATGCAGAGGACCAGTACGAGTCCTGGAACGATGGCAACCTCATCGAGCACCGGATCATCGTATCCACCAAGATCCGGGGCACTTTCCAGGTCGTGCTCTCCAACAAAAGAAGAGACATGACCCTTGAGGATTTCATGACCCTCTGGAACAGTGCAGTCTCGAACAAAGTCGCCACCATCGGTGTCAGAGCTGCCAACACAGGAGTATTTGAGGCAATCGAGTGCTATTATTCCATGAAAAACGTCACACATGACCTGTCAGCAGACGGCACATTTGTCGATGTCATTGAGATTGAGATCTCGGAGAGGTGATGACATGATTGATGTCCCTGTTTTAGTCAAAGATGCTCTCAGAGATGGGAGATATAAGAAAATATATAGATTTTTGGTCCAGAGAGCTGTCACAACGAGGACAATCGGTCTCATAACATCGTTTACAAATGATATCAGGACATATACCATCGGACAGAATGTGATGCTATATGTCCACATAGATGCATCAGAGCCAACTGCTGAGGTGCATGGAGTTGTCAATTTTCCCAACTCCAGTGGCTATCTGCCCATAACGATCAACCACACATATGGCACTGAGGATCTGGTTGCTCTGGGGCAGTTCCTTATTGGATCACAGATTGATTTTTCAAATTATATCGGGACTTTTCCGGTGATCGGACTCACCAAAGAGGACCTGATCACATACTCCACAAGCTGGGTGGATGATTTTACGATTGAAAACGACACCCTGGTCACAGAATCAGTCAAATTTGACGAGCGTATGTGCTCCGGGGACCAGCTCAAGTTTGGACTCTCTGAGGGCTCATCACTTGAGTTTCAGTATTTTGACCATCCAAGCATTAAGGGCTGCAGAGTACACTCTGAGATCGATGTGCAATATGAGGACAGCGGAGCATTGTCCTGGTATACAATCCCTATGGGCTTTTACACAGTCAGCCAGTGCCCGATGCAGTATTCTACTGGTATTTACAAGGTTACTGCATACAATAAGCTCAAGTCAGAGTATCTTGATGCCAAGGCTAACGCATATATTGAGGACATGATCCCGGATACATTTGACAATCAGGACGATATCTCGATCAGGACGATCATGGACCTGCTCCTGCAGGAATATGAGATCAAGCGCCTAAAGGATGAAGTAACAATAGACCTGAGACTCGATGGGGCAATGCTTTATGACTGGTGGTCTGACTGGACATTCAAATTTGTCGGTGAAAATACCACCAGGACAGCTGGTTTTGTATTTTCAAAATCCTTACAGCCCGATGGGAATAATGTTCCCAGCCTGTTTGCAGGCCTGCGACTTGAGTTTGATGTAAAAAAATACATGCAAGTCCAAGAGGAAATTTTTGCCGATTTTAGGACCTATGTATATGCATACATCCAAAATCCTGATGATTTTATGGCAAAATTCAGGACCCATGTTGTCAGAGCTCTGAGTTTGATGGTAGATCCGCAGGGAGCATATGCAAGAACATATTACACTCTGGATGAAATAGTGCCTAGCAACAATCAGGCTGTTGATGCTTATGGTGATACTAGATATGTGTATCCTCTATCAAAATTGCACTATCTCAATAATGTGAGATATTTCGCATTTCAGCTTTTGGCTGGTTTTGGATATTACTCCAGCGGATCCGTTACACAGACATGGCAATATTATACGGATTTCACCATATACAACAGGCCTCATATATATTCTGAGACCGTTGATGATATCAGTCTGATCACAGTCAATAAAAACAAGCTGGCTGATGTAACACTGAGGGACATTATAAGCGCCAATTATGAGCTCCGATGCCAGTATGGCAAGCTGGACCGAGAGACAGATCTTTTTGCAGGTGTCGGATTAAATAATCAGTGGTTATTCCCTGCAGAGGATCTCTATCCAGCTAACAACCTATATCCCGGAGGTGGAGGCCTTACATCTGCCAGTGCATTTAGGTCAACATATTCAAAGCTCTGGACAGATCAGGCAGGTGAGCAGTCATTCCGTAACCTCATCATCACATACAAAGGGCTGGATGATAATGACAGAGAGACAGATTATCAGGTGGTATTTGAGGTCAATGATGATGGTACCACTGATTATGTAATGACCGATAACTGGATTTTTAAAAACCTTGTTTGGTCCTATCCGGATATTGAGAGCCTTGCAGCAGGAATGGTGTCAAAGCTCAGAGGAGTCCACTGGTTTCCTTTTGAGATGTGGTGTGCAGGCCTGCCATATATTGAGACCGGGGATGAGGTTGAGATCATCCTGGGACAGAATACATTTACAACGTATGTATTGCAGAGG
The DNA here is from genome assembly GCA_045644725.1 of Candidatus Coprenecus sp. Taxonomy (GTDB): domain Bacteria; phylum Bacteroidota; class Bacteroidia; order Bacteroidales; family UBA932; genus CAAGNP01. The sequence goes on from JAZRHK010000102.1 coordinate 12,756, forward strand.
CAGCTCTCAGGCATCCAAAACCTACAGGACACATATATCAACGGCACACTTGAAATATTTTAAGAGAGGAGGCTAAAGGATGGCACTGCCTAAATTATTCCAACGTATTTTTTGGCATAACAACACGACTCCTGCTATCAATGAGGACAATCTCAATGCAATGTCCAAGGCCATTGACGATATTGATAACCGATTAATTGAGATTGGTAGTGCCGCCATGGAGGCGGGAACATATGTAGAAGAGGCAAAAGAGGCGGCAGAGGATTCCGAGGCATGGGCCCAGGGCACCCGAAACGGCTCTCCGGTATCCCCAGATGATCCAACCTACGAACATAACAGCAAATGGTACTCAGAACACCTACAGACCAACATTGGCAACCTTAATGATGTCGAGATTACAGATCCGGAGGATGGACAAGGCATCATATATGATGCCGAGGCAGGAAAATGGAAAAATGGCACTGCAGATATAGGCCTATTTGTTAAGAATGGTATTTTGACATGTCGATATGAGACAGAATGAGGAGGGAATGTATGGGAACAGTATTAGAAAAGCCTGTCCTCTTGGACGAGACTGGGCAGAGCATTGTGAGCAAACTGGATGACATAAAAGATGCCATCGGAGTTAGTGGCGAGTTTGTCCCTATAAAAATCATGATTACAACTCCGCCAACAAAAACCACGTATTTGGCAGGTGAGAGTCTTGACTTGACAGGTATTATCGTTAAATTGTTGGCATCAAATGGCTCACAGATAGACGTGACCTCTGAGTGTACATTCAGTCCCGCAAGCGGAGCAACTCTGTCAGAAAGTGTTAATGTAGTTATATCTTATTACTGGTATAAAGATGATGTGACTTTTTCAGCCTCACAAGCTGTAGCTGTCAAAACGTTGGAGTCAATAGCAATCACGACTCCACCGACAACAGTGGACTATACAGATGGGGATACTCTTGATTTAACTGGTTTGGTAGTAACTGCAACCTATGACGATACAAGTTCAGATGATGTGACATCTGAATGTGTTTTTTCTCCAAGCGCAGGAGCGGTATTAAGCACAAGCGATAACGCAATAACTGTCTCATTTACACAGGGGGGAGTGACAAAAACAGCAACACAACCGATTACAGTAACCCCCAAAATTTATGGAGTGGAATATGCAGGGACGGCCTCACCGATTTTAACAAGGACAGACAGTGCTGCAGAGTTTACTGATCCAGTTGCATCCATGAGTGATGGAAATGGTGGCTATACCGCAGGCTCAAGTCCTTTTGACAATATCATGCCATGGAGTGGGATGGTTAGAGAAACGGACTCTAATAATGATGTATGGGTTAAAATCCCAAAGTTTTATTATCAGTTGACGACAGAATCCGGCAAATTAAAAATTCGTGTTTCGCCCTCACCAATAGAGGGATTTTCGGTCTCTCCTGCTCATGCAGACAGAGGGGATGGTGAAAAAGATTATGTATATGTGGCTGCTTTTTCAGCCGTATGGCGGTCTGGATCAAATATTTTCCTTTCACGTTCCGGACAATTATCATCAGATCAACGAACAGAGGCTAATTGGAGAACATGGATGAGCGCATACACAGATGTCCATTTGATGGATATCTGTATGTTGCAAACATTATGGCTTTTGTATATTGTTGAATTTGCAAATTGGAATTCTCAAAACACAATCGGACTTGGCACAAGTTCGGCTCTCACATCGGGAAGTACAGATGCTATCCCATATCATACTGGTACCCTGGCAACGAGCAGAAATACCCAGGGAGGCATTAAATACAGAAATATTGAATCTCTTTGGGGATATGGTGCTTTTGTTGATGGTTTTTATTATGATAACTATTATTATGCCGGTTATCAGACAGATATGAGTAAATACGGAAATACAAATGATATAACTAAATGGAGCCATAACCCCGCTCAGTCTGGAGTCATAAAAGAATGGGGTATACTGAATGTTCCAATTGGAAGCGTTAGCACTCGCATGCTTTACGTTAAAAGTCAGGTATATTCCTCTCCGAATTATGAGGAATATGTTTGCGATAATTATGTCGGGTCACAAAAAATGGGCAGTACATCGTATACGCAGGGATGTTTTGGTCAAGCCATAGTAAATTCACCGGCAGATGCTCCTAAATATACTGGATTATTTAGTTTGTATGTGACAACTGTATCGCAGCAGCAGACTGGCCGAGCAATGAAAATACCATCATCAACATAAAAGGAGGTCAACATGGAATATATTTTTGGTTATATCAAAATACATGGGAAACTTGAGCAGATTTTAAAAACCAAAGGAGAGCATCCCAGCAACCTCTCAGGTAACAATCAGGTCCAGCGGAAATTTTCAGACAGCATAATAACTGATGAGTTTACAGTTAAAGAGAAGTATCTGAGCAAGGTTGACACTGAGGGTAATCATTATGATTGGTATATCATAAAGGATCACTCAAGGTACATCGACTATTTCACACCAATGAAAGAGCAGATCACGACAGACATAAACGACTCACAAAATGCTCTCTGTGATCTCAGTGCAGATCTTGATGGGGCTCTCGCTGACATAGAAAATGCTCTTTGCGAATTAACACAAGAATAAAAAAGGAGGATAACAAACATGGCTAAAATTTGGAGAAATCGTATTATTGCAGGAGATCAGCTTTTTTCTCATTGTCCTGCAAGATATCAGCCTCAGGTCCTCGGGCTCTTGGCTCAGGACGTGGAAAATGGCACCATCACACCTGAGCGCTATGAGGAACTCACAGGCCAGCCATACGAGCCCTGAGCCATTAAGGAGGTACCATGCAGAACCTAGTGACCGTTTTATCAATCGTCCTGACATCCCTCAACATCTGCGCTCTCGTCTATGCTTTTATTAAATTCCTTGGGAACCCTCACAAGAATCTCGAGCAGAGAGTCACAGCCATGGAGGTAGACGTTAAAGAGATCAAGCAGTCCCTGCTCCAAGGCAATGACAGATTCCGGGAGCAGGAGACCACCAATGAGGTCATGCAGTCCTGTATGCTGGCCCTCATTGACTTTGAGCTTGCCTATTGTATACACACCTCCTATGAGGACACAGAGGACCTCATGAGAGCCAAGACAGAGCTCAGAAAACATTTAGCGAGGAAATAACATGAAAAAAAGACTCCCTGCACTGGATAAATACGTGATCTTTTCTTTTACCTGTCTCCTGATCTTTACAGTGGCGGAGATCATCCTGCAGGCAGTCACCGGCATAGCGCAGGACACCCTCATCACCTGCTTTTTTGGCTGCTTTGGTGGGGAGCTCCTGCTCTGTGCCATGATCAAGAGGTTAAAACTCAAGAGAGGAGATTCTGATGAATAAACTCACATCGAGAAAATTCTGGATCTGCGTGGCAGCCTTTTTGGCCTCCATCGCAGCCAGCATCAGTGGCATCGTAACCGATAACCAGACAATAATCATCATCGGCACAGTCTGCGGAATCCTCTCCGCTGCCATCTATGCCTTTTGTGAGGCATGGGTGGACGGTAAGGCTGTGGACGTGGGACGCAAGGAGGATGATCATGAGTGAGGTTTTTGGAATAGACGCAAGTCACCATAATGGTCACATTGACTGGCAGGCAGTAGCAAGGGATGGGAAGAAATTTGTCATCCTCAAATGCCAGTATGAGGCCCAGAGCCACAGAAAAGATGAGACATTTGAGTATAACTACGCAGAGTCAGGCAAAAATGGCCTTGCAAGAGGAGTCTATATCTATATTGCAAGGGCATCCATGGCGGATCCTGTGGGCGATGCGAGGGCCCTTTTGAACCACCTGCAGGGACGCAAATTAGAATATGGCATCTGGCTCGATCTTGAGGATAAGACAGTGGACGTCAAAGGCAAGGCCTACATCAGGGACCTTGCCTATATTTATGCCGATATATTCAGGCAGGCCGGATATTTTGTCGGCATCTATTGCAACCGTGACTGGTACCTGCGTCTGATCCACGAGGACCTCAAGAGGGATTTTGACATCTGGATGGCCAGATATCCCAAGAATGACACAGGCACCTACAACAAGACCTCATCACTCAAGCCCTCGGCCCAGATAGCTGTAGCTTGGCAGTATTCTTCCAAGGGCAACGTCCCGGGGATAAAGACCAGATGTGACCTTGATGTGGACTATGATGGAGTGGTGAACCTCATCGCATCCTCGCCCTACAGAAAGTCTGTGGACGAGATTGCCAGAGAGGTCCTTGAGGATAAGTGGGGCACCAAGAACACCAAGCCCACAAGGAAAGCGCTCCTCACCATGGCAGGCTATAACTATGATGAGGTACAAAAAAGAGTCAACGAGCTGAAAGGCAATATATGATAACAGCTGATAGAGTGAACGGAAATTTTTTTCAATAATTACTTAAATATCCAGTAAATTAATTTCATATTGTGCTATAATAAATCTCACAGGACGCAAAGTCTCGCAGACAACAAGGAGAGGACATCGTGTGGATTGAGTACAATGCGAATCCAGTATCCAACAGAGTAGAGGATTGTGCGATCAGAGCAGTGAGTGTGGCTCTGGGAATCTCTTGGGATCATGCATTTGATCTGATCGCAAAAAGCGCCAAGGCCATGGGCAGTGTGATGCACTCCAATGCAGCATTTGGCTCCGTACTCCGTCAAAATGGCTTTTATCGGGCCATAATTCCCAACAGATGTCCAGATTGCTATACAGTAAGAGATTTTTGCGACGATAATCCTGCCGGTATTTTCGTTGTCGGCACAGGCTCTCACGTTGTGACCGTTGTCGATGGCGATTATATCGACACATGGGACTCAGGTGGTGAGATCCCTCTTTATTTTTGGCACAAGGAGGCCTATGATGGCATATAACAATGGATTTCCTATATCATATCCGCAGTATTATCCACCTCAGCAGATGCAGCAGCCTATGCCACAGCCTCAGATGCAACCCCCACAGGTACCTCAGCAGACAGCGCAGTCTGGACTGATCTGGGTGCAGGGCGAGGCAGGAGCCAAGTCCTATCTGGTCGCACCCAACACAACAGTCCAGTTGTGGGACTCTGAGGCACCTGTTATTTATTTAAAGTCAGCAGATCAGAGTGGGATGCCCACAATGAAGATTCTGGACTATAAACAGAGAGATCAGGCACAGGGTCAGCCGGGGATAGCTCCCCAGATGCCTGACAGGGATTATGTAACACATGACGAATTAAAAGATCTCGAGGACAGGCTCCTCAGACGCTTTGATGACTACTCAGTAAAGGCAGGAAAAGACCATGAACATAAATCCGGCTCAAATAATCGCAATGCTGCCACAAATAAAGTCTAATCCCATGGCTGTCCTCGGACAGCTTGGAATCTCCAAGGATATATCTGATAATCCTCAGGCTGTCATACAAAGTCTTATGAACAGCGGAAAAATCTCACAGGATCAATACAATCAGGCCATGATGATGGCTAAAAATATGGGTTTTAAATTCTGACATTATAATCTCGCATTTTGTTATTTTTTCGAAAAAAATGTGATTATAGTGTCTGTTTTCGTGATTATAAAAGTCTGTGCACAGGCTTTTATATAGTTACACGGATCAGGCAGAGTATGAGTCTGGTCCCTAACCTACAACATTTATAGGAGGTAAAAAACATGAGTCTAACAGACGAAAGCAGCGGAATACCTGCAACAATGCTCGTAAGCCCATCCAATATGGGCGGAGCATATCCCTATCCTGTCTACTCACAGGGCGGATCCGGCAATAACGGAGGCTTTGGTGATGGAAATGGATGGTGGATCGTGCTCCTGATCATCCTGCTGGCAGCAGGCAATGGTTTTGGCAACAACAACGGAGGCGGAAATGGTGGCGGATTCTTCGGCGGTGGTCCTGTTATCATCCCGGATAATAATGGCGGATCAGTCCAGAGAGGTTTTGATCAGGCAGCCATCATGTCAGGCATCACAGGAGTGCAGTCAGGTGTGCAGAATCTCTCCACACAGCTCTGTAACTGCTGCGGAGATATCCAGACAAGCCTCTGCAATGGTTTTGCCGGAGTAAATGCTACAGTCAACAATGGATTTTCTCAGGCCGAGATAGCAAATAATGCCAGACAGATGGCTACCATGCAGCAGGCCTTTGCAAATCAGACAGCAATGAGTCAGGGTTTCAATCAGCTTGGCACACAGTTTGCTGACTGCTGCTGTGAGCAGCGCCTCGGCACAGCAGATCTCAAGTATACCATCGCCACCGAAAACTGCGCAGACCGTGCAGCCATCGCAGAGGGCATCAGAGATGTGGTCGACTCCCAGACAAGAGGCACCCAGCAGATCCTCGACAAGCTCTGCTCCCTTGAGCTGGACAACTATCGCAGAGAAAATGATCAGCTCCGCACTCAGCTCAACATGGCAAGCCTTGCAGCATCTCAGACAGCCCAGACCGCTCAGATCAGAGATGGTCAGCTCCAGTCTGTAAATGCCCTCGTCAATGAGTTGAGGTCCTGCCCTATCCCAAGTCAGCCGGTATATGGCTCACAGCCCATCTTTACCTGCCCGAATAACAATAATAATGGCTGTGGATGTGGCTGCGGATGTGGCAACTTTTAAGGAGGTGGCACCATGGCAGAGTTTACCAGTAATCCTGTGCAGACAGTACAGCCTAATCAGCCCATAGTATTAAATACTACGATTGCCTGCCCTAAAGGATATGTATACCACAGACCCGAAAGTGGTATTGTAACTCTCAGGGGAGTCACAAATAACTGTTTTGCCAGATATCAGGTCACATTTAATGGCAACATAGCCATCCCGGATGGTGGCACAGTGGGACCCATAGCCATAGCTCTGGCCATCGATGGAGAGCCCATTCTCACCTCGAGGGCGATCGTGACTCCTGCAGCGACAGCTGCGGATCCTCCCACCACAGACAATTTCTTCAATGTAACATCAACAGCGATTATCACTGTACCAAAAGGATGCTGCTGGAATGTCTCAGTGGAAAACGTAACAGTCCCCACTGATCCCACAACACCGGCGAGTCCTATTCTGGTGCAGAATGCCAACATGGTAGTGCAGAGGATTGCCTAAAGGAAGGAGGGACACATCATGCACAAACTGATCGAATACATTTGCGATGAGCTCGACGATATCGAGAAAAAGTCCGAAAAGGGCAAGCTCTCCATGGCAGAGATCGAGTATGCAGACAAGCTTGCTCATCTCAAGAAAAATCTCCTCAGGGCCGATGAGCTGATGGAGCAGGGATATTCTGGCGAGAACAGATATCCCTATGCCAGTATGGGCAACTCCTATGCAGGCAGAGGCAGAGGCTCCAATGCCCAGAGAGACTCAAGAGGCAGATACTCCTCAGAAAGAGGTGGCCGAGGCTACAGCAGCCGAGGTGAAAACTACTCAGGAGAGGGTGGCTACTCCCAAAATCGTGGCTATTCCAGATACGTGAGGGATGATTACTCGATGGACACAGATGAGATCGTGCATGACCTGCGCAGTCTCATCAACATGGCACCTGATGAGAGGATGAGACAGGAGCTGCAGAGAATCACCACCAAAGTGGAGCAGATGGATGACTGATCATCCATCCTGTGGTATAATGATTTAA
>JAZRHK010000103.1:0-31839 GCA_045644725.1 Candidatus Coprenecus sp.
GTATTGCACGGCCTTGGTCTGGTCATTGGTCTCCTGGTCCGGATTGTGGCGGATTATCTCGCGGAACGCCTCAACTGCCTCAGGATTGAGTGAATCACAATCCCCTACAACACGCCAAGGGCGCATTCCTCTGGCAAGAAACTCATTGGCTGCCCCATCGCAGCAAACCACCTTGTCCGAGCTCTTCAGGATATCAAGAGGGACAGGATGCACAGGAAAATCCCCCCCACCCACTATTATTGCATCAATCTTCTCCATTCTCTGTAACCGAAATATGCTATTATTGCGTATAGGGCATAAAGTCCCGCAGTAAAATATAGTTCCTTATAAATGTACAGCCCAGCACTGACTGCATCCACCAGGATCCAGATAAGCCACTGCTCCACATACTTGCGGGCAAGCATCCACATTGCCACTATACTGAGCGATGTGGTGAAACTGTCCATCCAGGGGACATTGCTGTCGGTAAAGCGGACAAGCACAAAGGCAATAAGGAAAAATATTGCCATCGAAAACAAACCCATCTTCCACCACATACCTTTTGGTGTGGTGGTGATGGGCAATTCTCTTTTATGATTTTCGGTACCTCCTCCAAGCCAGAGCCAGATACCGTAGATCGCGATTAAAAGGTAGTAGACATTTATTCCAAAGTCTGCATACAACCCTGCCTGATAGTATATCACCAAGTAGACGGCAGGCATGATGACACTAGCAAGCCAAAGCCATATGCTCGCTTTGTACTCAAGCCAGAGGTACACCAGCCCCACCAAAGTTCCTATAATCTCAAGCCAGTTCATCAGCTATTGGAGCAAACCGTCAATCATCCCGCAGAGGGTTTTGAACTCCTCCTCCTTGAACTTGCGGGTCAGCATAACGATCTTACCATCACGGTCGATAAGGACATTACGGGTAATTCCTTCATTACGGAGAGCATAGAGTGCGAAAATATCTGCACCAGGGTCAAGTGCCAAAGGATATGTAACGCCTACCGACTTACCGAATTCTACCACAGTTTCAAGTGGTTCGTCGCGGTCAATACCGATAAGGACAAAATCCTTGTTGTCCTTATGTTTGAGCCATATGTCCCTCTCGATATGGGGCATCTCATTGCGACAGATGCCGCACCAGCTCGCTGTAAACTGAAGCATAACCACTTTGCCTCTCAAATCTGAGATTTTCACTTGGGAACCGTCAGTGAGTGTGCAGGTAAAATCGGGTGCAATATCCCCTACTTTTACAATATATCCTACGCTGTCTGCCACCACTGTGGTCTCTGCTTTAGTCGTATCTTCTGCTGACTTATTGGCCTGACCACAGGCGCAACTCTGAATAAACATCAATGAAACGATAATGGGAAGGATGATTTTTTTCATAACTCTTGGAAATTTCTGTATTTAAAGATACAAAATTACAAAAACATTCTTAACTTTGTACGAAGAATGAGACAGATAGTAAACATACGATATTATTACCGCCAGTCATAGTGATCGGGCGTGTTTTCGTTTGTATATATTCATAATCCGAGCTGCCCGAATTTATCGGGCTTTTTTATTTGAAAAACACTAAAAATACAATATTATGCCAAACATCAAATTCTTCTCAGGAGAGAATATCCCTCTCGAGCTCCACAAAGTGAGAATTGTCCAGAAACTTCATCTTGTCCCCATAGAGCGCAGACGCGACGCCATCAAAGAGGCAGGCTACAATACATTCAAGCTATCCACCCAGGATGTTTTCCTCGACATGCTTACCGACAGTGGCACCAACGCCATGAGTGACAATCAGCTGGCAGCAATGATGCATGCCGATGACGCTTATGCAGGGTCACAGTCATTCGTCCGTCTCCAGAAAGGCATTGAAGATGTACTTGGTAAAAAATACTTCCTCCCAGCTCACCAGGGTCGTGCAGCAGAGAACATCATCTCACGCACATTCATCAAACCAGGACAGGTAGTTATCACCAACTACCACTTTACCACTATGCTGGCCCACGTCAACGAAGTTGGGGGACGCGTGATAGAACTCCTTCGCGATGAGGCTCTCATATTGAAATCAGACAACCCTTTCAAAGGCAATATAGACATCGACAAACTTGTCAAAACCATCGAAGAGGTAGGTGCCAAAAATGTAGCATACATCCGCATGGAGGCATCCACCAACCTTATCGGCGGACAGCCTTTCTCTATCAGGAATATGATGGATGTACGCCAGGTGGCAGACAAATACGGCATTATGCTAGTACTTGATGCTTCATTGCTTGGTGAGAATGCATATCTGGTAAAACAGCGCGAGGAGCAATGGAAAGAGAATTCTATGGCTGACATCATCAAGATGATGACCGGTCTTGCCGACCTCGTTTACTTCTCAGCTCGCAAACTCACCTCTTCACGCGGTGGTGGTATCTGCACCAACAACCATAAACTCTTCAAACAGATGGAGCCCCTTATTCCATTGTTTGAAGGCTTCCTCACTTACGGTGGTATGTCCATCCGCGAGATCGAGGCCATGGCTGTGGGTATCTACGAGACTATCGATGAGACTATGATCAGCCAGAGTGTGGACTTTATCAAATACTGTGTAGAGAGTGCAGAAAAAATGGGTATCCCTATGGTAACCCCTCCGGGCGTACTTGGTGCACACGTCAACGCAGGTGAATTTTGTTCACATATTCCACAACACGAATATCCAGCCGGTGCACTCGCAGCTGCATTCTACCTGTGTTCAGGTGTCCGCGGTATGGAGCGCGGCACGATGTCAAGTGTCCGTGACGAAAACGGAGTCGAGATTCCTGCCGATGTGGAACTTATGCGTCTGGCCTTCCCCCGCAGAGTATTTACACTTTCCCAGACCAAATACGTAGTGGACCGTCTGGCTTGGCTATATGAAAACAGACACCTCATCGGAGGTCTCAAATTCAACTATGAGCCTACCGTATTACGCTTCTTTATGGGTGAACTCGAGCCTCTTACCGACTGGCCATCACGCATCGTGGAGAAATTCCGCAAGGACTTCGGCGATAGCCTGTAGCTGATCCTGCCACAGAGCTGGTCTGCAGTCTCAAGTCCACAGGCCAACGCTAATGCCAGACCCTATTATAAATTGATGCCCGACTCCGTTCGGGCATCTTTTTTTTAAACAAACCAAAGACATTTTCACATATTTTATTATATTTGAAAGTTAAAAGTCTATTAATAATTAAAAATATAAAGAAATATGGAACTTCCTTTTGCAGAATCTTACAAAATCAAAATGGTGGAACCTCTCCGCAAATCTACCCGCGAAGAGCGTGAACAATGGATTAAAGATGCCCACTATAACCTTTTCGGACTCAGATCTCATCAGGTTTATATTGACTGCATCACAGACTCCGGGACAGGGGCAATGAGTGACCGCCAATGGGCTGCAATGATGACAGGTGACGAGAGTTATGCTGGGGCATCATCTTTCTTCCATCTGAAGGAGACTATCACCCGTATTACCGGCTTCGAACACATTATCCCCACCCACCAGGGGCGTGCTGCTGAGAATGTACTTTTCAGCTACCTTGTAAAGGAGGGCGATATTGTTCCTGGCAACTCCCACTTCGATACCACCAAAGGTCATATAGAGGGGCGTGCCGCTTTTGCAGTGGACTGCACCATTGATGAGGCTAAAGACACCCAGCTTGAACTTCCATTTAAGGGCAATGTTGACTTGAAGAAGCTTGAAAAGGTTCTTGCTGAGCAAGGTGATAAGGTTACATTTATCATCGTCACCATCACCAACAACACAGCCGGAGGCCAGCCCGTATCAATGGAAAATCTCCGTGGCGTCCGTCTTCTTGCCGATAAATATGGCAAACGTGTGGTATTCGACTCTGCCCGTTTCGTAGAAAACGCATATTTTATCAAAACACGCGAAGAGGGTTATGCAGACAAGAGCATCAAAGAGATATGCCTTGAAATGTTCTCATATGCAGATGGCATGACAATGTCATCAAAGAAAGACGGCTTGGTAAATATGGGTGGATTCATCGCCACACGCCATGAGGATTGGTATGAAGGTGCAAAAGGTTTTTGTATCAGATATGAAGGCTTCCTGACATACGGAGGAATGAACGGCCGCGATATGGACGCTCTCGCCGTCGGTCTCGATGAGAACACAGAACTTGACACTATAGAGACACGAATCAAACAGGTACAATACCTCGCATCAAGACTTGACGAATTTGGCATCCCTTACCAAAGGCCTGTGGGTGGTCACGCCCTCTTCGTGGATGCCTCTCTTGTACTGACAAATGTACCTAAAGAGGAGTTCCCAGCACAGACACTCGCCATCGAGCTTTACAAAGAGGCTGGCGTACGTGGATGTGAGATCGGATACATCCTTGCAGACCGCGACCCGGTGACACGAGAGAACCGCTTCGGTGGGCTCGACCTTCTCCGCTTGTGCATCGCCCGACGAACATACACCAATAATCATATGGATGTCATAGCTGTGGCACTCAAAAATGTATTTGACCGAAGGGACGAAATCAAACACGGCTACAAAATCACTTGGGAAGCACCCCTGCTCCGCCATTTCACAGTAAAACTCGCTCCGGTGGAATAAATTTTTCTGGTGAAATAAAAAAGGGAGACAACAGTCTAATGACATGTCAGTCTCCCTTTTTCTTTTGATCCCATGCTCATTTTTCACACTTTTCAGATGCAGCGTGTCGCTTTCCACTTTCAGCATTCATTTTTCTTACTTTTCAGACGCGACCAAAGGACTGACCAATGTACCAGCTCTGGAATTATCACTGGAAGAGTCTAGCGCACACAGTTCTGACTTTCAAAGAGTGACTAAGCTCTTATACCTTCGCCATATAGATTCCTATGACAGGATGGCGTGCAAATTCCCTTTGACTTTAACATCTCATCATTGCCTTATACCGGATGCTGGACTGTACGACATATTGACTTATACTTGTTAGAGTGAAAGCTATAAATTGAGATAAGGTGGGCCCGTTTTGTAGGGCTGCCATTGCAGAGTTAAATGGTTTTTATTGACGGTTACGATTGCCGGTAGTAGTTGGATATGTTATGGTGAAATTCGGTGGCCACCTTAACCCCTTCCAGAGTGGTATCTGGGGCGTTTAGTGTGGCTTCTACAGGCTATTAGTGGGTAGAAGCCACAGTATGTGTTCACAGAGGTTGTTTTAAAGGGTATAGATGTGGCTTCTGATTTGCAGGAAGTGCAACGTTTTATCGTACTTTTATATAGCTATGTCCGAGGACCACTCCGCTTATAAAATGTCCTCGTCAGAGGACGTGGCGGAGTTTGGAGATATCCTCCGGATATCGAGCACGGAGCCACCCGACTGAAACGAAGTGGAAGGAGGATCTGCCCCTGGGGGGGCCTACGGGGGGAACCGGTACCTCAAAACAAAAAAAAGACGTCCGAAGAGCTCTTCATTTATAAAATGTCCTCGTCAGAGGACGTGGCGGAGTTTGGAGATATCCTCCGGATATCGAGCACGGAGCCACCCGACCAGAGCATAGCGTCGGTCGGCATCTGCCCCTGGAGGGGCTGTCACGAAGTGACTGGGGTGAATAGGTACCACAAAAAAAGAGAAGTCATCACTGACTTCTCTTTTTTTGAGGTACCAAGCAGAATCGAACTGCTGTAGACGGTTTTGCAGACCGTTGCCTAACCACTCGGCCATGGTACCGATTCAGGACTGCAAATGTAGCATTAATTTATCGTTTTGCAAACTATTTTGACAATGATTTCAAGATATTTTGCATCAATTTCATCAAAATCGCCCAGTTTGTCGCTATCGATATCGAGAACACCTATTACACTTCCATCACTTCCAAACATCGGAACCACTATTTCTGACTTCGAAAGCGAACTGCATGCTATGTGCCCCGGGAAATCATCCACATCGGGAACAACCATAGTCCTGCGGGTCATCCACGCAGCGCCGCAAACTCCTTTGCCATACCCAATGAAAGTACAAGCTGCATCACCCTGAAAAGGGCCAAGATACATCCTGTCACCATCCACTATGTAAAAACCCACCCAAAAGAATCCGAAAACTGATTTGAGTGCAGCAGCTACATTTGCCAATGTGGAAATCGAGTAGTCATATGGCGACAAACTTGCCTCCAATTGAGGTATCAGTTCCTGATAACTGACCTCTTTAGATGCCCCTGGCGTAACGTGATAACTACTCGACATACAGCATCAAACCTTTAAGATATTCCCCTTCAGGGTGATAAATGTTTACAGGATGGTCTGCCGGCTGGGTAAGACGACGGAGAATCTTAACACTCCTACCTACTGATGCCGCAGCAGAGAAGACTGCCAAAGCAAAAGCCTGCTTGTCCACCACCTGAGAACAACTGTATGTAAATATCACCCCACCACGGGCCACTTTCTCTATTGCACAGGCATTGAGTCTCTTATAAGCTCTCAGCGCATTGTTCAACGAACCTCTGTGCTTTGCAAAAGCAGGGGGATCCACAATAATGAGATCAAATTCCCCCTCCGGAATTTTCTTCAGGTAATCTATGGCATCTTCACAGACCGATTCGTGACGCTCCGGCTCAAATCCGTTATAGGCCACATTTCTGTCCACCATGGCCATAGCCACTTTTGACGAATCTACAGATACTACTTTTTTGGCTCCAGCCGCCAGAGCATAGATAGAGAAACCTCCTGTATAGCAAAAGAGGTTAAGGACCTTCTTACCTTTGGCCTGCTCCCCTACCATCTCTCTATTATCTCTCTGGTCAAGGAAGAAACCTGTCTTTTGCCCCTTCTCCCAATTGACAAGGAAGCTCTTTCCATTTTCAAGGACTGGAGACTCCTCCTCCTTGAAATCATCCCTTTTCCACAGATATTTGTCACCAAGTTCAAGCCCCGCCTTATATGGAGCTGTCCCTTCACTCTTGTCATAAACTGCCTTCAATGCACCTCCATAACAGTGTTTCAAAGCCTCACATATCTTCTCCTGGGAGAGATACATACCAGCCGAGTGTGCCTGTACTACAGCTACCCCATCATAGTAATCTATGATAAGTCCTGGCAGATTATCACCTTCACCATGCACCAGCCTGTAACAGTTGGTTTTGGTGTTGTCTATCCCCAATGTACGGCGCATTTTATATGCAAGATATATTTTTTCTACCCAAAAGTCGAGACCAAACTCGCCATCTACAGGTTCATACTCCTGATCAAAAGCCAGTACCCTCACTGAGATTGACCCCACTTGATAGTGACCATAAGCAAGGAACTCCCCTGCAAAATCCACCACCTCTACCACTTCACCTTCGTATGGTTCCCCCTCTATCTTCTGGACTGCCCCAGAAAACACCCAGGGGTGAAACCTTTTGAGAGACTCATCTCTTCCCTTTTTAAGAATAATCTTTTTTATCATCCCTGTCGGCTATTAATAAGTTTAAGATACATTTCCCTGCAAATCCAGGCATCAATAGCTGCATATTTCAGCTGGGCACCAGACAGGACCGGCGCCTCCCAATTTGAGAGCTGCTGTGCCTTGGAGACTTTGACCCCCATAATGATAGCAGCCATCTTTTTGACACTCTTGTCCTGTATACCGTAATCCTGCCCTATAATCTGAAGGTCAACAAAATTCTTGGGGGTAAACTTGAGATATTTCTGAAGTCCCCTTATATCATCCTTCACAGCGGCACCCACTTTTACAATTTTGGGATCAGCAAGGATTGCTGCCACAGGTTTTGGCAGACCTACTGCATGCAATCTAAAAAGAAATGCCTTATCAGGACCAGAGAGCTGGAGAAGGGCCATTTTGTTTCTGGGCTGATTTGCCTGAAAACAGGGTTTGGTCTCTGTGTCAAAGCCGATTACCGACTGGCTTCCCAGATAATCCACAGCTTCTGCATACTCTTCGTTGATCTGGTCTATCACCACAATCGGTCCATCAAAGCTGGCCAGCTCCAGCTGCTCAATTTCCTCTACTGATATACTTTCTGCAAATTTCATTTCAAAAAAAACATTACAATCTATCTCTGAAAAGCGCGTAAGATTCTGGAACCAGACGGGCCATTCTGTCAATTGTAGACTGGTCAATATATCTTGATGAGAATGGGACTGCTTTTGTAGTAACATCCTCTGTTCCCACCTCTCTTCCATATTTGAAGTCGTATGTCAAATCCCCGTTTTTATCGAGATTTTCCACAGCCAGTCCATATGCAGGTATAGAGATATATGGCAACAATGTCCCCTTCTCAGGACGCATTGCCAATTGATTTGCCTGACGGAGGAGCGAATAGCACTCCATCGCTGTATATTGTGCAGGATCGATAAATTTGAAATCCTCTGCAATGACATTTCGGTAGATATATACCCCATCCTTTTTGTAGTTGCGGAGATACTCTACAGTCTCCTGCAGCACCTCAAGATGATATGGGTAGTGTGTACAACCGAGGATGATGTGGGTCATAGGGGTTTTACTGCCGCTCAATCTGTGCTTCTCCACCAAAGATACGAGGTGGAAGCGTGCATAATTGTCTGCAGAGTTGAGCTGAACCCTGCTATACTCACCATCCATCTTGGAATATACAATCTCCCCTTTGGCAAAATTGAAATTGTATCTGTCCATAATTGATGGGTTGATATCCCCCTCCTCTTTTCCGAGTTTTGGGCCTCTATATTCATCACGGGGGAGGACAATACCAGGTTTTACATAGTCCTCAACTCCGTCCACTGCATTGGCAAATCCCAAAGCAGGTTGGTTCACCACCTGTATTTCGCCACTGAAACCCTGCTGGGCAGCGATCTCCTTAAAGGTTCTGGCATAAGCTCCTGAAGAGATGGTACCTGGAGTGGCCATAACACCCACTGCATAATTTTTGGCAGGATCCATATCTGCAAGTGTAGCCCTGACACCGGCGTTTATGACACCTATCACTTTTACCCCTGTACCACTTCTCTGAAGAAGTTTCTCTATATCAGCAAGACCATAGGCAGTGGCTGTATTGCAGGCAATTACAATAATTTTGACTTGATCCTTACGGCCATCGGGGTTCTCATCAAGTGCCAGATTGTAATACGAATCTCCCAAAAGGAAAAGTGCATCCTTTACTACAAGTTCGCGAAGATAATCACTCTTGCCGGCAGCATCATAGTCACCATATGGCATATTGGCATCGTCGGCCAGATAGACAAAATTCTCACCTGCGAAATCTGGAATTCCATCAGGAGACTGCTTACCTGTTATATTGTCAAACTCATCGAGGGTGAGGAGTTTCTCCTGCACTGTAAGTCCACCAGTACCCGAATCAAAAACACCGATAGGGAGATGGGCCCTCTCCTCAGGATATGATGCAAAATCGGCATAGAAAACAGATGATGTGTCACCCAATGCCTTCTCAGATACGGGAATCAATGTCTCAACCTGTCCTTTTCCACCACAAGCTGTGATAAACAGGGAGCACAACAACCCCAATGACAAATATTTAGCTTTCATAATCGACTAATATATAAATTCACCGAATTCACTTCTGATGATTACCTCTTTGTGGTCACACTCTTCAACTCTACCGAGAATGCGGGCCTCCACACCGAATGATTCAGATATCTCTATAATGCTCTGTGCAATCTCTGCAGGAACATAAAGTTCCATTCTATGCCCCATATTGAACACCTTGTACATCTCCTTCCACTCTGCACCTGACTCCTCCTTGATGGTTCGGAACAATGGTGGCACTGGGAAGAGGTTATCCTTAATTACCCTTAGGTTGTCCACAAAGTGGAGAACTTTGGTTTGGGCACCACCTGAACAATGGACCATACCGTGGATATCAGCACGGTGCAAGTCAAAAATCTTCTTGATGATTGGTGCATAAGTTCTGGTTGGGCTAAGGACAAGCTTTCCGTAAGTTACACCTGTTTCAGGTTCTACCTCAGTAAGTTTCTTGGAACCTGAATATACCAGTTCTGATGGCACCTGCGCATCAAAGCTCTCAGGGTACTTCTGAGCCACATCTTTGCAGAAGACATCGTGACGGGCAGAGGTAAGGCCATTGCTGCCCATTCCTCCATTGTATTCATCTTCATAATTTGCCTGACCATAGGAAGCAAGTGCGACAATAACGTCACCTGCAGCAATGCGTGCATTGTCAATTACATCTGTGCGTTTGATCCTCGCACACACGGTACTGTCCACTATAACAGTCCTGACAAGGTCACCCACATCTGCAGTCTCACCGCCGGTAAGTACCATATCCACGCCGTGCTCTTTCATTGTATCCACGAAAGACTGTGTTCCCGATATTATTGCGGAGATTACCTCTCCGGGGATGAGGTTCTTGTTTCTTCCAATAGTGGACGAAAGGAGTATATTGTCTGTCACACCCACACACAGAAGATCATCAGTATTCATAACGATGGCATCCTGTGCAATACCCTTCCATACAGACATGTCACCTGTCTCTTTCCAGTATGTGTATGCTAAAGATGACTTGGTACCTGCACCATCAGCATGCATCACCAGACAATACTCCGGGTCACCGCTAAGGTAATCCGGAACAATCTTGCAGAAAGCTTTTGGAAAAAGCCCTTTGTCAATATTTTTAATCGCATTATGAACGTCTTCCTTTGCAGAAGAGACACCGCGCATAGCGTATCTGTTTCCTTTAGTATCCATATATCTATTTCAATAGCAATAATTCTCTATATTTTGGCAACGGCCACAATTCGTCGTCCACTATCATCTCCAGTTTGTCCGATTTCTCTCGGATCTTCTCCAGATAAGGGAGAACTGTAGATGTGTAGACCTCTGCCTTCTGGGCAAAATCTTCTATTACATTAGCCTTCTTGCGGGCTTCAATCATCTCATGCACATATACCCTCAGCGACTCTATATATCCGGAGATCTTCCCTATCATCTTCATCTGCTGACCGCACATCTCCCTATACACATCATCCCCATACAACTCCTTGATACCTTTTACATTCTCTATGAGGGTATTCTGAAACTTGATGGCGGTAGGAATAACGTGATTGATGACAAGATCACCCATAACCCTCGCCTCTATCTGCAGTTTTTTGGTGTAAGTCTCATTCATCACCTCATACCTAGCCTCCACCTCGCGAGGTGAAAGGATATGCATACTGTCGAACAGTTTCACAGCCTTCTCCTCAAGGAAAGCTTTATAGGCCTCAGGGACACTCTCAAGCCCTTTCAACCCTCTGGCAGCAGCCTCCATTCGCCACTCCTCGCTATATCCGTTCCCCTCAAACCTTATATTTTTCGATTCTATAATAAACTGTCTTATGACTTTGATGATGGCCTCATTCTTCTCCACCCCTTCAGCGATATGACCGTCAACGAGCTCTCTGAATCTGAAGAGCTGCTGCGCAATGGCCGCATTGAGAACATATGCAGCAGATGCCACATTGACCGATGACCCCACAGCTCTGAACTCAAACCTGTTGCCTGTAAAGGCAAATGGCGATGTACGGTTCCTGTCTGTATTGTCAGGGAGAATCTCAGGAATTTTCTTAGCAATATCAAGGGCATTGCTCTTGTCGTTGAAGAAATCTGCAGTATTCTCCATATTCTCTATTGAGTTGAGCAATCTGTCAAGTGTGCTGCCAATAAAAACAGACATTACCGCAGGTGGAGCCTCGTGCCCGCCAAGGCGGTGCGAGTTATTGAGCGAGGCAATACTTGCCATAAGGAGGTAATGGTGCTCGTATGCAGCACGGATGATAGATGTAAAGAAGCTGAGGAACTGCAGGTTGGTACCCGGGGTCTTGCCTGGTGAGAGGAGATTTTTCCCCTTGTCTGTCACCACCGACCAGTTGCAGTGCTTGCCGGAACCATTAACCCCGTCAAAGGGTTTTTCATGGAAAAGGACCTCCAGATGGTGCTTCTGCGCGATCTTGCGCATCACAATCATCAGTTTGAGGTTATGGTCAATGGCAAGGTTTGCCTCCGAATAGTATGGGGCACACTCGTATTGGTTTGGAGCCAC
The DNA here is from genome assembly GCA_045644725.1 of Candidatus Coprenecus sp. GTDB lineage: Bacteria > Bacteroidota > Bacteroidia > Bacteroidales > UBA932 > CAAGNP01. The sequence goes on from JAZRHK010000103.1 coordinate 11,991, forward strand.
CTCATTGTGGCGTGTTTTCAGTAGAATTCCGAGCTTGTATGCCTCTGTCTCAAAGTCCTTCATAAAGGCCATAACCCTTGAGGGGATTGCTCCGAAATAATGGTCTTCAAGTTGCTGGTCCTTAGCGGCAGTATGCCCGATAAGTGTCCTGTTGCAAATCTGAAGATCCGGTCTTGCCCTGAAAAGTGCATCATCCACCAGAAAATACTCCTGCTCAAGGCCAAGCATAACATTTACCCTTTTGGCTTCATCACCGAAAAGTTCCAGAACCCCCAAAGATGCCTTCTCTACAGTCTGAAGAGATTTCAAATGGGGAATCTTCATATCCAAGGCCTCTCCCATATAAGATACAAATACGGTAGGGATACAGAGGGTCTGATCTATAATAAAGGCAGGAGAAGAGGGGTCCCATGCTGTATAGCCACGGGCCTCAAAGGTATTGCGGAGGCCTCCGCTTGGAAAACTTGAAGCGTCAGGCTCTTGCTGAACCAGAGCATCTCCCTTAAAGTTCTCGAAAATCTGACCATCTTTGTCTATGTCGACAAAAGCCTCGTGTTTCTCTGCTGTCGAATCTGTAAGTGGTGAAAACCAGTGAGTATAATGTGTAGCACCCATCTCCACTGCCCACGCCTTCATACCATCAGCCACCTCATCTGCAATGGCCCTGTCAATTTTGGAACCATCGTGTATAGATGCTGCTACAGCGTGATAAGCCTTGGGGGTGAGATATTTTTTCATCTTCTGGTCATCGAACACATTCTGTCCGAAAAACTCAGATACAGGTCTCTCCTCCTGATAAAATCTCTGAGCTTTGTGCGCAGAAAACTCCTCCAATGCGCTTCTTCTGAAAATACTCATCTCAAATTCTTTTATATCGTGCAAATTTAATTTAATTTTGTGGATAATTAGCATTTAATTGAACCTATGAAAAAAATACTCTTTTTAGCACTGCTATTGGCACCGCTTGGTGCTATGGCCCAGAACAACAATGTTCAGAAATATGTCAAAAAAGTACTTCAGAAAGACTCACTCTTCCAGAATGCCATCGTGGGCATCTATGCTGAGGATGCAAAAGGTAAGTGCGTAGCACAATGGAACCCTGATCTTCCAATGCTTACAGCCTCAACCATGAAAACCATCACTACCGGTTCGGCCCTTCAGCTTTTGGGAAAAGATTTCCGCTTCGAGACCAAAATCGGATATAGTGGGGAGATAGTGGACTCTGTACTCAACGGAAATATCCATATTATCGGTGGTGGTGACCCCACACTTGGTTCTGACGCACCACTTGCCTACCCCATCGAAGATATTTTTGCCGAGTGGAAAAAAGCTATCGATGATCTGGGCATCAAAGTGATCAATGGTTCTATCATCGCTGACGACACATATCTTACAGATGAGATGATTCCAGACAGCTGGACATGGGGCAATATCCCTGAGACTTATGGCTGCGGTGCTTCCGGTCTATGCTTCGTGGAAAACACACAGCAGTTCTTCCTCGCCCCCGGCGACTCTCTTGGGAAACCTGCAGTAATCAAATCCACTTACCCTGAAATTCCCGGACTAAGGGTTAAAATTGAGATGACTACAGGTGAAGCCGGATCGAGATACAGATCATGGTACTACACCCAGGACATCACTACAGACTCAGAACTTCACGGCAATCTCCCTATCGACAGAGAAGAGGCTACCCCTACATTCTCTACCAAACACCCTCAACTGGGCTGTGCAAAAGAGTTCGAAAAATATCTCACCAAAAATGGTATGGAGTGCCACACTGCCATCAAAGATGCCAAACTTATGGATTGCGTGGCTGAGCCTCAGATTATCGCCACCACATACTCTCCATCACTTATCGACATCATCTCTGAGACCAACCTTGTAAGCAACAATCTCTTCGCTGAGAACCTTCTGAAAACCATCGGAAAAGAGATCACCGGCGTGGGTTCATACGACTCTGCGAGGGTGGCTGTAAACAGATACTTTGAAAGCCAGGGATTGTCACTTATCGGTTATACTCAGGATGACGGAAGCGGCCTTTCAAGAGAAAACTACGTATCTCCAAGATTTTTCACCAAATATTACCAAATGATGATGAAAAGTGATACATTTGCAGAGTATTTGGAGAGTTTCCCTCAGCCCGGCGAAGACAGGGGTACATTGAAGAGGGTGTTGAAAGATGAACCACAGGAGGTAAAAGATCGCATCTACGCCAAGAGCGGCTCACTCTCTTGTGTAAAATGCTACGCTGGATATGTAATCAGCGCGCAGGGTCCTATCAGATTTGCCATTTTGGTCAACAATGGTTCCACATCCAAAATGCAATCACAGATTGAAGGTTTTATGAAAGAACTATCCGTATATGCGGGTAAAAAGAAATAACACAATTTTTAATTAAATATCGAAATGCTAACACTTTCACAAAAGGCACAAAAGATGCCTGCTTCTCCTATCAGAAAGCTAGTTCCTTTCGCTGATGAAGCTAAAAAACGTGGTACTAAAGTTTATCACCTTAACATTGGTCAGCCAGATATCATCTCTCCAGACCAGGCTCTTGATGCAGTTAAGTTGAACAAACTCACTTTGGTAGAATACCCTAACTCTGCAGGTATCGAGTCTTACAGAAAAGGTCTTGCAAAATACTACCAGAACATCAATATCAATGTAGATTACACCGACATCAACATCACCACTGGTGGTAGCGAGGCTCTTCAGATTGCACTTGCTGTTACTTGTGACCCTGATGATGAGGTTATCGTAATGGAGCCTTTCTACACCAACTACAACTCATTCGCTCTTCAGAATGATGTTAAATTGGTTCCTATTACCACTACCATTGAGACTGGTTTCGCACTTCCTTCAGTAGAAGAGTTCGAAAAGAAAATCACCCCTAAGACCAAAGGTATCATCCTTTGCAACCCTGCAAACCCTACAGGTGTGCTTTACACTAAAGAGTCTATCGAAAAACTTGGTGAAGTAGCTAAAAAACACGGTCTATACATCTACTCTGACGAGGTATACCGTGAGTTCTGCTACACTGAAGAGCCTCACTACTCTTGCATGCACCTTCCTGGTCTTGAGGAGAACGTTATCCTTATCGACTCTGTATCTAAGAGATACTCTCTTTGCGGTGTGAGAATCGGTTGCATCGTATCAAAGAACAAAGAGGTAATGAAAGGTGTTCTTAAATTTGCTCAGGCTCGTCTTTGCTCACCTGCATACGGTCAGATCGCTTCTGAAGGTGCACTTGATACTCCTCAATCATACTTCGATATGGTTAAAAAAGAGTACATGCACAGAAGAGACGTTATGCTAGAGGCTCTTAACAAAATGGAAGGCGTTAAATGCCCTAACCCACAGGGTGCTTTCTATGCAGTAGTTGAGCTTCCAGTTGACAATGCTGACAAATTTGCACAATGGCTACTTGAAGAGTTCTCATACGAGGGACAAACTGTAATGGTAGCTCCAGCTGAAGGTTTCTACGCAACTAAAGGCATGGGTGTAAACCAGGTTCGTATCGCTTACGTTCTTAAAGAGGAAGACTTGGTAGCAGCTATGAAATGTTTGGAGGTAGCTCTTAAACAATATCCTGGCAGAACTATCTAATATCTCCAATAGGAATATACAAAACAAAGCCCGACGGTGAGACCGCCGGGCTTTTTATCATAATCAGTTTCAATCACATTCTACATCACATCCAGACCGATATCACTACGGAAGTACTTGTCGGTGTAAGTTACTTTTGCGACTTCCGCGAACAGTTTTGCACGTGTAGCGGGGATGGTCTCACCAAGTGCGGTAATGGCCAGGACACGACCACCCGAAGTTACTACTTTACCATCTTTCACAGATGTACCTGCGTGGAACGCTATCGCATCCTTAACCTGGTCAAGACCACAGATCTCATACCCTTTTGCATACCCCTCCGGATATCCTCCAGAGACCTGTACACAGGTGAGGGCAGTTTTGGGAGAGTAAACCATCTTCTCAGATGCAAGTTCACCTTTGGCTGCTGCCACCAGATGACCGAGGAAATCGCTGTCAATACGGGTCATTACAGCCTCAGTCTCAGGATCACCCATCCTTACATTGTACTCGATTACGTATGGATCACCTCCGCAGTTCATAAGGCCTATAAAAATGAAGCCACAATATTTTGAACCGGCCTCTGCAAGACCTCTGATGGTAGGCTTGACAATCCTCTCCTCCACTTTCGATTTGAACTCTTCGGTATAGAAAGGAACTGGTGACACTGCACCCATACCTCCTGTATTAAGACCTTTATCACCCTCACCTATCCTCTTGTAATCTTTAGCCTCAGGCAACAGCAAATAGTCCTTACCGTCTGTCAACACAAAGCAAGAGGCCTCGATACCTTTGAGGAACTGCTCTATGACTACAGTATTTCCTGCATCGCCGAATTTGCCGTCAAATATCTCGGAGAGTGAAGCCATAGCCTCATCCAGATCATCGATGATAAGCACACCCTTGCCGGCTGCAAGACCATCTGCCTTCAAAACATATGGAGGGGTCAGTCCCTTCATGAATTCGCGGGCCTTCTCCTCATCACCTTTTCCGAAAGACTCATATCTGGCTGTAGGTACACCATTTTTCACCATAAACTCCTTGGCAAAATCTTTTGAGCCCTCAAGGGTAGCTCCGAGTTTGTCAGGTCCGATAAACATTACACTCTTCAAATCTTCGTCACCACTGAAATAGTCGCATATACCCTTCACAAGTGGCTCCTCAGGGCCTACCACTACCATATTCACACCCTTCTCCAGTACTACCTCCTTCACTTTGGCAAAATCTGTAGCACTTCCGGCAATATTCTCTGCTATGGCTGCAGTACCGGGATTTCCTGGCAAACAATAGAGTTTACCCAATTTTTCACTTTGTGCTATTTTCCAAGACAGTGCATGTTCACGGCCACCTGAGCCAAGAACCAATACGTTGATCTTTGTCATAATATTATAGATTTACATTTTAAATTCACTTTATACACCTCATCGAGAATCCACGGCAGCGCACTCTCCACCCTTTCAAAACATTTTACCGAATCGTGCATCACCGCTATCTCACCGGAGTCTATATGTGGAATAACATTCATGGCACACTGCCTGGCAGAAAGAGACCTGTTATAGTCTCGTGCCAGTATGCTCCACATCACATTGTTGTACTTCTCGCTCACAAGTCTCTCCTGAAGCCTTGTAATCCTAAAATATGGTGGTCTGAAGAGATTGGAATCTATTAGGTCTGCTGCCGTATCCACATCTATAACATAGTCAGTAGCGGACATTCCCCACCCTTTCTGATGACTGTAGGTGTGATTTCCCACACGATGGCCTCTCCTGAGAACCTCCTGATATATATCCGGATACATCTCCACATTCTTGCCAAGGCAGAAAAAGGTAGCTTTAGCCCCATATTCATCCAGCTTATCAAGGACCCAAGGTGTCACTTTCGGGGTAGGACCATCATCAAATGTCAAAAAGAAACTCTCCCCATCCGAAGGAAAACGCCAAACGAAAGAGGGATAGATTTTTTTTAACAATAAGGGTGGTCTGAACAGCATTTCTCTTTACTAACAATTGGCAAAAATAATAATAAAAATTTAACTTTGCACCTGATGAAAAGAACGATATACATACTAGTCCTGGCTACAATCGCCATTACATCGTGTCGCCCCAAAAACATCATACCCCGTGATGATATGGCTGACATTTATTACGATTTCTATAGGGCTGACATATATCTTGACATCAATGACATGCATGATTTGGGCGATAGCGTGAGCATATATGTCCCCATAATAGAAAGCCATGGCTACACCATGGAGGACTATATAACAACAGTAGACTATTATCTCCACAAGCCTGAAATTATGACAAAGATCTTCAAACAGACAGAAAGCAAACTGAAGGAGAGAAAGGACCAACTTGACAAGCTTATAGCCAAGGAAGAGAACAGGTATATCAGATGGCCCCTACTTGATTCACTGGACATTTATGGCAATGACCAGATCAATGGAAATGGATACTACAGATCTATCAGACTTATATTTTTCAAGTCTGACACCTTACCTGTAACTTCGCCAACAATTGACACAACAATACTGAATCATATAACTTCAGCATATTTTCTATATGATTCTCTCCCCGGGCTGTACGACCAAGTCCATTATGTACAGAAGGATCAGTCAGCCCGCCTGGATAGTCTGAAGTCTACCAAAGGCAACAATCTGCCTTTACCAGTAGTATCTGTTGAAATGCTGGGCAAAAAAAATAAAACAAATCTATTTACAAAAGCTAAACTTAATGACAAGAAGGATTTCCGCTAATTATGTATTTCCCGTAGCAGGAGAACCCATCAAAAACGGATATGTGGATTTTGATGCTCAAGGGCGCGTCCTCGCTGTAGGGCAACTCGAAGGTGAGACAGAGAGCACTGAGTTCTACAATGGAATTCTGTGTCCGGGATTCACCAATGCACATTGCCATATCGAGCTCTCACACCTGAAGGACAAGTTCGTGGAGAAAACCGGAATGTCCGGATTCATCAACCAGATCAATGCACTACGCGACTCTGCCCCCAAAGAGGAGCGCATTGCCCTTATTAAAGAACAATTCGACAAACTATATGCAGAAGGTGTCACCGCTATGGCAGACATCTCGAACTGCGATGAGAGCTTTGAAGCGAAGGCCAACACACCCATGTACACCCGCACATATCTGGAGGTATTCGGAGCATTCCCTGAAGAGGCAGAGGAGGTTATTGAAGGGGTAAAAAGTTTGAATGCCAAGGCAAAGGCAATGGGTCTGGATGCCGCCCCTACCCCACACTCGCCATACACAATGAGCACACGCCTGCTCCAGATGTCTGCAGCAGAAGGTCTGAAGGAGGGTTTCATATCTTACCACAACCAGGAATCACAAGAGGAGGAAGATCTCCTTATCAGTGGCACAGGTGCCCTCGCAGAAAACTATAAAGGGCGCAATATGCCTACCCCTCCGGTGACAGGAAAGCCCGCCCTGCTCTATTTTATAAACAGTCTGAAAGAGGTTCACCCCGAACCATTTACAGAGAGCATCCTCCTTATCCACAACACCGCCACCAATGAAGAGTCGGTAGATGCAGCACTCAGCACATTCCAGAATGTCACCTGGGTCACTTGCCCTCTATCCAATCTCTTCATCCACAACACCCTGGCACCATTTGACCTTCTCCGCTCAAAAGGGGTCAGAATAGCGATAGGTACAGACAGCCTCTCATCAAACCACATCCTATCGATGGCACGCGAGATAGAGTGCATCCAGAATCACCACCCCGAGATTCCACTTCAGGAGATCCTCCAGTGGGCCTGCCTCAATGGCGCCATTGCACTTGGAAAAGGTGACATCTACGGTTCGTTTGAAGTGGGCAAATGCCCTGGTGCTGTCCTTATCGACAATATTGACTGGAAAAACTTCGCACTCACTGACAGAAGCACAGCAAAACGCATTTTATAACTATGTCTACTATACTTTTCAACGATATAATCTTCGGTCCCATCAAGAGTCGTCGTCTTGGCAACTCCCTGGGTGTTAACCTATTGCCACGCTACGGCAAATGGTGCAGCTTTGACTGCATCTACTGCGAGTGCGGATGGAACAAGGATGGAAAAGCCGACACCAAACTCCCCACCAAGGAGGAGGTATTCGAAGCGATGGAGGCCAAAATGGAGTCACTGGGCCAGGAGGGGACAGAGGTGAATACCATCACCTTCTCAGGAAATGGAGAACCTACACTCCACCCACATTTCCCGGAGATTATAGACTTTACACTCCAGATGAGGGACAAATACTTCCCTTCAGCTGTAGTCTCAGTCCTTTCAAATGCCACACAGATAGTGAAGAAAGAAGTGCGCGATGCACTGATGAAGATAGATAACCCCATACTGAAACTTGATGGGGCAACAGATGAATTTGTCCAGAAAATCGACCGCCCCCAAAAAGGGTACACAGTGGCTCAGATCGTAGAGAACCTCAGCCATTTCAAGGGCAATTTCATACTTCAGACCATGTTCCTGCGTGGAGAGGTCGATGGCGAGGCAATAGACTGCACCCATCCGGAAGAGGTCGGCAAATGGGTAGAAATGGCCATCTCACTCAACCCCCGCGAGGTGATGATGTATACCCTCGACAGGGAGACACCAGCCCAAAACCTCACCAAGGTAACTGCGGCAGAGATGGAACAGATCGCCAAGCCTCTCATCGAAAAGGGGATAAAAGTTCAAATAAGGGGATAATGATATGAAAGTAGTCATTCAGAGAGTAACCGGATCATCGGTAGAGATAGAAGGTAAAATACACGGACAGATTGGTCCCGGAATGATGATCCTGGTAGGGATTGAAGCTGAGGACAATATGGAAGACATAGAGTGGCTCACATCTAAGATAGTGAACCTCAGGATTTTCGATGACGAGAACGGCGTCATGAACCGCTCCATCAAGGATGTCGGGGGTGACATATTGGTAATAAGCCAGTTCACCCTGCACGCATCGACAAAAAAAGGGAACCGCCCTTCATACATAAAAGCTGCCAGACCGGAGATATCTGTCCCTCTGTACGAAGAGTTCAAAAAAATATTGGCCCGCGATTTGGGTAAAAATATCCAATGTGGTATCTTTGGTGCAGAGATGAAAGTCTCCCTCATTAACGATGGTCCTGTAACCATCATAATTGATACAAAAAACAGAGTATAATACTATAAATACAATGAACGGAACACTCACAAAATACGGCTATACACTTACCGACAACGATATTCAGACTATAATCGGATCTGTAAAAGCCAACCTTGCCAGATGGCAGACCAAAGATGTTTATACAAATTGTCTTGGTATGGTGGACCTTACCACACTCAACGGTACAGATACCCACTCAAAAGTAAGGGCATTTACCGAGAAGGTCAACAAAGCCAAAGAGCACTACCCTGATGCCCCCTACCCTGCATCCATCTGCGTATATCCAAACTTCAGCAAGACCATAAAGGATATCCTTACAGCTGAAGGTGTACACATCACAGTAGTATCAGGGTGCTTCCCTGCATCCCAAAGCTACCTCGAAGTCAAACTCCTTGAGAGCAAAATGGCTGTAGAGAACGGTGCCGACGAAGTGGATATAGTACTTGCCCACAATGCCTTCCTGGACGGAAACTATGCAGAGTGCTCACGCGAGATATCCCGGATCAAGGAGACCATAGGTGATGCTCACCTTAAAGTGATTCTCGAATCGGGTTCTCTCCCATCTTCTGAGGATATAGCCAAAGCATCATTCCTCTCAATGGAAGCAGGTGCAGACTTCATCAAGACATCTACAGGAAAGACCTCCCCTGCAGCTACACCAGAAGCAGCTGTAGTGATGTGTGAGTGCATCAAGCTCTACTATAAGGCTACAGGCCGCAAGATTGGTTTCAAACCTGCCGGCGGCATCGTGACAGCAGAAGACGCTGCCCTCTTCTACGGCATCGTGGATACTATCCTCGGCGAAGAGTGGCTCAATAAAGATCTGTTCCGTTTCGGGGCAAGCCGTATGGCCAACAATCTTCTCACAGAAATTCTAAACACAGAAGTTAAATATTACTAAGATGAAAAAAATTATCGCAATCATCGCCGCTCTTGTAGTGAGCGTATCAGCATTCTCCCAGAACTATCAGAATGCAATTGGTTTGAAAATTGGTTATGATGTAGCACTTGACTACAAAACACACGTAAGTTCATCAAATGCCCTGGAATTGGGAGTTAACCTTAGTGGCCTGTTCCAGAAGAACGGTCTTGGCCTTCTTGTAAGCGGTTTTTACACTTGGGAAAACCAGTTGGGAGGCGTTAACGGTCTTTCATGGTATGCCGGTCCTGGTGCATATGTAGGTCTGTTCCTGGGAGATCCTATGGCATTCAGCGCATCAATCAACGGTATGATAGGTCTTGAGTACAAGTTTGCAGGTGCACCTGTTGCACTTTCTATAGACTGGACTCCTGGTCTTAACCTTACCGGTCTTGCATTCTCATGGCACGGTGGCGGTATAGGTGTTAAATACACATTCTAACCCTACTCCAGTTAAATTAAAAGGGGCTGACTGAAAAGTCAAGCCCCTTTTTTATTGATTCTATCTCAATGTCGCTCCGAACTGTTTGATGAAACTGTTAAGCAGTTTGGTCATAACTTGTTCTACATATTGGTCAGTAAGTGTCTTGTCAGGATCCTGAAGAACAAAACTTACTGCATACTGCTTCTTACCATCAGGAATCTTGTTTCCTCTATATACGTCAAACAGTGATACTTGCTTGAGGAGCTTTTTCTCTGTACTGAAAGCGGCCTGACGGATCTGGGCGAAAGTAACACCCTCATCCAAAAGAAGTGCAAAGTCACGTTTCACCTCAGGGAATTTAGGCAACTCCTTGTATTTCACTTTATTCTTCTTGTATTGATCGAAAAGAAGATCCCAATTCACCTCTGCTGCAAATACAGGCTGCTTGATACCGAACATCTTAAGTCTTGCAGGGGATACTGTTCCGATAATGGCAAGTCTCTTGCCTCCACGGGTAAGATACTCGATACCCTCAGCAAAAATATCACCAGGGGCAGGAACTGCCTCAAGAGAGTAGATATCCACACCCATCTTCTTGAACAACAGTTCTAGATACCCTTTCAAAGTGAAGAAGTGACCCTCACCTACACTGTTTCTCCAGTATTGGGTAGCTTTTCCAGAGATAAACATGGAGAGTCTTGCACCCTCCTTATATGATCTCAGACTGTTTACAGGATTCTCCTCATCCTCCTTGGGCTCAAATGAGTATACATTGCCAAGCTCAAAGAATTTGAGCGAAGATGCCTGTCTGTTGAGGTTGTATGCAACGACCTCCAGACCGCTCAAAAGGAGAGTCTGCCTCATCACATTCAAGTCTGAACTCAAAGGATTGATTATATTGACACAATTCTCTCTTGGGAAAGTCTTGAGTTTATCATAATACTCACCTTTTGTCAGGGAGTTGTTCATACACTCCATAAAGCCATTTGCAGCCAGGAAGTCAAGAATCTTCATTCTCACCTCCTCCGGATCCGGTTTTGGTGTCGCATTGATCGACATCCTGACACTTGAAGGGAGCTCTATATTGTTGTAACCATAGATTCTCAACACCTCTTCCACCACATCACACTCTCTATACACGTCTACCATATGATATGGAGCCAAAACAACTGCACCATTATCAGATTTTGCTTCGAACTCATATCCAAGGCTGCTGAGAATTTTCTCAATAGTCTCCTTGCCAAGGGCCTTACCGATAAGTGACTCCATTCTGCCATAGTCAAGTTCTATACGTTTCTTGGCTATCTTCTCAGGGCAGAACTCCTGCACCTTGCCTACAATGCTTCCTCCTGCAAGTTCCTGGATCATAAGTGCTGCCCTCATCCCTGCGTATGGCACCATACTTGGGTTTGCACCCCTCTCAAATCTGAAAGAAGCATCTGTCTTGAGGGTATGTCTTTTCGAGGTCTTCCTTACAGATACGGGGTTGAAGTATGCACTCTCAAGGAACATCGAGGTGGTCTGCTCTGTAATACCTGACTCAAGTCCGCCAAATACACCTGCGATACACATTGGCTCCTGAGCATTGCAAATCATAAGATCCTCAGATGAGAGAGTTCTTTCGACACCGTCAAGGGTGACAAACTTCTCACCCTCCTGAGCCTTTCTCACCACCACTTTACCACCTTTGATCTTCTCAAGGTCAAAAGCATGAAGAGGCTGACCAGTCTCGTGAAGTATGAAATTGGTGATATCGACCACATTGTTGATAGGGCGCAGACCTATCGCTTGAAGTCTCTTCTGAAGCCACTCGGGAGATGGAGCGATCTTCACATCCTTGATGGTGATACCCATATATCTTGGAGCGCCTTCTGCTGCTACTACCTCCACAGGGACAGCTTCACCATCACCCTCTGCAAAAGAATCAACACTTGGGAAGTGGAGTTCACCACCCATACCGTTGGTCTGGAGATAAGCGGCCAAATCCTGAGCCACACCAAAGTGGGATGCACCATCCACCCTGTTAGGGGTAAGACCGATTACAAAAATTGTATCTGTAGATAGTTTCAGATAATCTTTGGCAGGGGTACCTGGAACAGCCTCCGGATCAAGAACCATAATACCGTCGTGCGACTCACCGATACCGAGTTCGTCCTCTGCACAAATCATACCGAGAGATTCCTCTCCCCTTATCTTTGATCTCTTTATCTTGAACCCTTCACCATCTGGAGTTGGCAACACAGATCCAACTGTAGCGAGGAGCACCTTCTGCCCTTTTGCCACATTGGGAGCGCCACAAACCACTTGAAATGGTTCACCTTCGCCTGTAAACACTTTAGTAATGTGCAAGTGGTCTGAATTTGGGTGAATATCACACTCCACCACCTCTGCAACTACTACACCTGCCAATCCACCGCGGATATCCTCTACCACATTCATCTCTTCCACTTCCAAACCGATGGAAGTGAGGATTTCTGAAACTTTTTCAGGAGTAAGATCAAACGATACATACTCTTTTAACCAATTATAAGATACATTCATAATGCAATAAAACTTCTCTAACTAAACAATGAATCAACAAACGACTTTTTATCGAATATCTGCAAATCCTCTATCTTCTCACCTACACCGATAAACTTGACTGGGATATTGAACTGATCAGCAATACCGAGCACAACACCACCCTTAGCCGTACCATCAAGTTTGGTAACTGCCATAGCTGTAATATCTGTAGCTTTGGTAAACTCCTTTGCCTGCATAAAGGCGTTCTGCCCTGTAGATCCATCCAGCACCAGCAACACTTCATGAGGGGCATCGGGAACAACCTTTCTCATCACATTTCTGATCTTGGTAAGCTCATTCATAAGATTGACCTTATTGTGCAGGCGGCCAGCAGTATCTATAAGTACCACGTCCATATCGTTTGCAACAGCTGACATTACTGTATCGTATGCCACTGATGCTGGATCAGAACCCATTGCCTGCTTTACAATAGGTACGCCAGCTCTCTCACTCCAGATAACCAATTGGTCAACAGCAGCCGCTCTGAAGGTATCGGCAGCGCCCAGCATTACCTTCTTACCCGAGGCCTTAAGGCGGGCAGCAAGCTTACCGATAGTGGTGGTTTTTCCCACTCCATTGACTCCCACGACCATAATGACATAAGGTTTCTTTGAGAAATCAAAAACATTGGCATCACCATCCTCATCTGCCCCATCAGGACTGATATTGAGAAGAGTGGTCATCTCCTCTTTTAGAATCGACTGTAGCTCATCAGTATTCATATACTTGTCTCGCGCCACTCTCTCCTCCAGCATATCTATAATTTTAAGTGTAGTATCCACACCTACATCTGAAGCTATAAGCGCATCCTCAATACCGTCAAGAACTTCATCGTCGACTCTGCTCTTTCCGGCTACAGCTCTTGCGATCTTATCAAAGATACTTGACTTGGTCTTCTGAAGTCCTTTATCAAGTGTCTCAAGCTCACTTTCGCTCTTTTTTTTCTTCCAAAAAAATGCCATAAGACTCTGTTTTGATTTAACTGACAAATGTAACTATTTTATCAGTAAAAATGACAAAAAAAGCGGTCCTCTTTCGAAAGACCGCTCCTTTATCTATAGCTCATTAAAGATTATTTCTTCTCAAAGAAATCTTTAGTTTTATCTACAGTAACTAGTTCTTCAGTGAACACATAAGCGCCAGTACGTGCTGATTTATCCATACGGATGCATTTCACGTAATTTCTTGCAGCTGATTTGTCACCACTAAATGTTGCAACAGCTTTCTTTGCCATGGTAAAATAATATTAACGAGTTATTTAATTTCTTTATGTAGGGTTACTTTTCTCAAATAAGGATTGTATTTCATCCTCTCAAGTCTTTGAGTGGTATTCTTTTTGTTTTTGGTAGTAACGTAACGTGAGATACCTGGAACACCGCTCTCTTTTTGTTCAGTACATTCAAGGATAACCTGAACTCTATTACCTTTAGCTTTCTTTGCCATAGTCTATAATTATACTAAATCGATTAAACCTTTAGCCTGAGCAGCTTTTAGTGTAGCGGCCAAACCGTTTTTATTAATATTTCTGATACCAGCAGCTGATACTTTCAAAGTGATAAATCTCTGCTCTTCCTCAGACCAGAAGCGTTTGGTTCTTAGATTGGGTGCAAACTCACGTTTGGTACGGCGTTTTGAGTGTGAAACATTGTTTCCTATCACCCTTTTCTTTCCAGTTATTTGACAAACTCTTGCCATTGTATGTGTAATTTATTGATTATACTATTTTTTCGGGGGTGCAAATATCCCTTTTTTTTCTCTAATTTGCAAATCTTTCTATACAAACTTGAACAATCTATTCCATCTGATATTCCGAGGGAAAGGCTTGTTCTTATCCGATGAAAACCAGATAACTCGAGGCTTTCCTACTATGTGGTCTTCAGGCACGAAACCCCAGTAACGGGAGTCAAGGGAGTTGTGTCTGTTATCACCCATCATGAAGTAATAATCTTGTTTGAATGTATAGCTGTCTGCAACTTCTCCATTGATAAAGATCTGTCCATCCTTCACCTCCAAATTATTCTTCTCATACACAGAAATTATTCTGTGATAAAGTGGGAGGTTGGTAAGATTGATATCTACAGTAGCATCCTTCGCAGGTATGTATAAAGGTCCGTAGTTATCTCTTGTCCACTGGAAGTCTCTTGAAAATGGAAAAATCAACAAGTATGAGTCCGGATAGTCAGGGGGATAAGAATCTATATTCTGCTCCACTCTTACTACATTCCCCAGCTTACTGACCTTTTCAGCCTCCTCGTCATTGAGTGGGATCGAACGATACCCTGGGAGGGTGGGATCGAACCAGTACTCATTTGGATTCACATCCATTTCATCCAGCAATTTGGAATTGATGGCAGATCCGTTGGTAAGGACTGTATAGGTATTCTGTATACCGGGGTAACTCTCTTGAGGATGTCCATTCACATAGACTTTTCCATCTTTAATCTGGAGAGTATCTCCTGCGATGGCAACACATCTCTTTACATAGTTGTCCTTTTTGTCCACAGGCCTTACTGAAAGGGGACCATACATCTTCTGTGTATATTCCCTGCCGTTAAGCCTTACATGGGTATAGTAGTCATCGGTAGGACACTTACGGAGCACTGTGTCTCCGTGTGGAAAACCGAATACCACTTTATCATCTCTTTTGACTTCTGAGAATCCGGCAAGTCTTCTGTAATCTATCTTGATGAGATCAGAATAAGATTTATTGCCGTTTGGAAGTGCATTGTGGACAAAGGGGATAGAAAGAGGTCTTTCTGCCACCTTAGGGCCATAAGCCAATTTTCCTACAAACAGATAATCACCGGTCATCAATGTCTTCTCCATAGATGAAGTGGGTATCACGAACGACTGGATAAAGAACATATTTATGAAGGTTACCACCAGTACTGCATAGATGATGGCATCAAGCCACTCAAGCAACACATTGGGTTTCTCTCCCTCCTTATAGGTCTTTCTCCAGAAAGCCCATTTTACCTTCTTGGTGATGTATAAGTCGAACACTACAATGAGGCCAAAAAGCCACCAAAAGTTTCCGAGCCAAATTACCCATGCGGTGTATAAAAGAGCCCAGAATCCGAACTTAAACCATCTGTTATGAAGGATTTCTTTCACTCAAAGAACTATTTTACTGAGTTGATAATCGCTTCAAATGCCTGAGGATTATTAACTGCAAGGTCTGCAAGAACTTTACGGTTAAGACCGATGTTCTGTTTTGCAAGTGCTCCCATGAATTGAGAGTAATTCATACCATGTTCTCTTGCAGCAGCGTTGATACGCATGATCCAAAGTGCACGGAAATTACGTTTTTTCTGCTTACGGTCGCGGTAAGCATAAGTTTGACCTTTCTCCCAAGTATTCTTGGCAACGGTCCAGACATTTTTACGTGATAGGAAATTACCACGGGTCTCTTTAAGAATTTTTTTACGGCGTGCTCTTGAAGCTACCGAATTTACCGATCTTGGCATACTTTTTTGGTTTTAAGAATGTCAGCGCCCTCCCCTATTGAGAGTCTTATTCTGCTAAACATTCAGTTAAACAATTGATTAATGATTAAGCAGTGATAAGCTCTTTAATTCTCTTCTGGTCGCAAGCGTCAGCGATTACAACCTTGTTAAGATTTCTTTTCTGCTTAGTAGTTTTTTTAGTGAGAATGTGGCTGTGATAAGCGTGTCTTCTCTTAACTTTTCCAGTCCCGGTAAGCACAAAGCGCTTTTTAGCACCGGAGTTGGTTTTCATTTTGGGCATTGTTCTAAAATTATTTTATAGTTAAACAAAATGTTTATTTCTTTTTCTTAGGAGCGATCATCATAATCATCCTCTTTCCTTCAAGCTTAGGCATCTGCTCTGCCTGGCCATAATCTTCAAGTTCCAAAGCGAAGCGGAGCAAAAGTTTCTCACCCTGTTCAGAGAACATAATAGATCTACCTTTAAAAAATACGTAAGATTTGACCTTTGAACCCTCCTGAAGGAAACTCTTTGCGTGGTTCAGTTTGAACTGAAAATCATGCTCGTCAGTGTTAGGACCGAATCTGATCTCTTTGATTACCACTTTAGAGGCATTTGCCTTCATCTCTTTGGCCTTGCGTTTCTGCTGGTAAAGGAACTTCTGGTAATCAATAATCTTACATACCGGTGGATCTGCCTTCGCAGACACCTCTACCAAATCGAGTTCCAGTTCCTCAGCCAATTTCATAGCATCGGCAAATGAGTAGATACCCTGTTCTGGAATATTGTCTCCTACGAGACGGACATTTGGAGCAGTAATCTCTTCATTGATTCTTGCCCCTTCCTCTTTCTGGTTCTGGTTGTTATGACGCGAATTGTTGTTTGAAGGTCTTGGCCCTCCAACATTCATCGGTCTTGGTGCGACATATGGTCGCTTTTTGTTAGGTGTTGCGATATAAGTGTCCTCCTAAAATTAAGTTAGTTAAGTTCTTTTTTTACCTCATCATTTACAAGAGTTACAAAGTCTTCAACATTCATCTGACCTTGATCTCCCTGGCCTTGGCGTCTTACAGACACCAAGTTAGATTCCGCCTCTTTCTCACCTACAATGAGAAGGAATGGAATCCTCTTGAGTTCGTTCTCTCTAATCTTCTTGCCGATAGTTTCGTTACGATCGTCAATTGAGGCGCGAATATCGTAATTATTAAGCAATTCGCAAACTTTTTTTGCATAATCGTTATACTTTTCACTTACAGGCAATACCACTACCTGATCTGGAGTGAGCCATAGAGGGAATTTGCCACCGGTGTGCTCGATAAGTACTGCCACAAATCTCTCCATTGAGCCGAATGGTGCTCTGTGGATCATAATAGGGCGGTGTTTCTTGTCATCAGCACCGATATATTCAAGTTCAAAACGCTCTGGAAGGTTGTAGTCAACCTGGATAGTACCCAGCTGCCATTTGCGTCCGATAGCGTCGCGAACCATAAAGTCAAGTTTAGGGCCATAGAAAGCAGCCTCACCATACTCTACTACAGTATTGAGACCTTTCTCAGCAGAAGCCTCGATGATAGCCTGCTCTGCTTTCTCCCAATTCTCGTCAGAACCGATATACTTCTCTCTGTTCACCTTGTCTCTGAGAGAGATCTGTGCAGTAAACTCAGGGAAATTGAGGGTTTTGAAGATATAAAGTACTATATCGATAACTTTACAGAATTCCTCTTTCAACTGGTCTGGACGGCAGAAGATATGGGCATCGTCCTGAGTAAATCCGCGTACACGTGTCAAACCGTGAAGCTCGCCACTCTGCTCGTATCTGTACACTGTGCCGAACTCAGCAAGACGTACAGGAAGATCCTTGTAAGAGCGTGGTTTTGATTTATAGATCTCACAGTGGTGAGGGCAGTTCATTGGTTTGAGCAAGAACTCTTCACCCTCCTGTGGAGTGTGGATAGGCTGGAATGAGTCAGCACCGTATTTTGCATAGTGACCAGAAGTCACATAAAGCTCTTTCTGTCCGATATGAGGAGAGATTACAGGAAGATAACCGTAAGCCTTCTGCACTTTCTTAAGGAAAGCCTCAAGTCTGCCCCTTAGTTCAGCACCCTTAGGAAGCCACATAGGGAGACCTGCACCAACTCTCTGTGAGAATGTAAAGAGCTCCATCTCCTTACCAATCTTTCTGTGGTCACGTTTTTTGGCCTCCTCCATCATGGCAAGATACTCATCAAGAAGCGACTTCTTGGGGAATGTCACACCGTAGATACGGGTAAGCATCTTGTTCTTTTCATTTCCCCTCCAGTAAGCACCTGCGATAGAGGTAAGTTTAACGGCCTTGATTACAGAAGTATCCCTCAAGTGAGGACCTCTACAAAGGTCTGTGAAGCTACCGGTAGTATAGAAGGTAATGGTACCATCCTCAAGATCATTGATAAGCTCACATTTGTACTGGTCACCCTTCTCAGTGTAGGTAGCCATAGCCTCTGCTTTGGAGATATCTTTTCTCACGAATGGCTGTTTTTCACGTGCCAATTCGATCATCTTCTCTTCGATCTTCTTAAGGTCAGCCTCCACAAGAGTCTTGTCACCAAGATCCACATCATAATAGAAACCGGTCTCGATAGCAGGACCGATACCGAACTTGATACCTGGGTAAAGGATCTGAAGAGCCTCAGCCATAAGGTGAGATGATGAGTGCCAGAAAGTCTGTTTAGCCTCCTGATCTTCCCATTTGTGAAGCTTCAAAGATGCGTCCTTATTTACAGGGCGATCCAAATCGTAAACTTGACCGTCAACACTTGCAGCCAGAACATCAGCTGCCAGACGGGGTGAGATGCTCTGAGCTATCTCATAAGGGGTAATCCCTTCATTGTAACTGCGGACACTGCCGTCAGGAAATGTTATATTTATCATAATTACCGTTGTTTTCAATTTTGACCTACAAAGGTAATGAAAAAAATATTACCTTTGCTACCGACAAACAATTTATTACTCAAACAAAGAACAATTATGGCAATGTCGATCAAAATGGTACCTGTGTTAATGGGACAAAGTGCGGTGGATTTCGTATCTGCGGCAGATGCTAACAGCAAAAATCTCCCACCGGAACTCTCACCGGAACGGGAAGAACAGATCCACAATATTTTAGAAAAATCAAAGAACTTCACTTTTTAAAATCTTTCACATGAAGAGCTTTGATATTTTTGACAATTGCGCAATGGTGCAGTTGTCCGATGATGTTTACAAACATTGTGAAGACTTCTCTTGTGGAGACGTGGATTTAGATGACTTTTTCATTAATGATGCTCAGAAATATGCTGATGAAATGATTGGCAAGACATATTGCTGGATTTCTAACACCAAGCCATATACAATAACTGCATTCTTCACTATTTCTAATGATAGTATAAAAACAATCTCATTATCTTCCTCGTCAAAAACAGACTTAATAGAACACTTCCAAACGCTAAAAGAGGGCGTAGTTACCCCGCTTTATTGATAGGAAGAGTAGGTGTGAACACTGTGTTCAGAGGTATGAATATTGGCACACAGCTTATTCAATTCATAAAGGACTGGTTTTGTGCAAAGGACAATAAAACCGGCTGCAGATTCCTTATCGTAGATGCATACAATCGTGAATCAGTACTGGCCTTCTATAAAAGGAATGGGTTCAAATACTTGTATGCTGATGAAGAAGAGGAGAAAAATTACTATAACACAGCCCCTAATGAATCTATGCAAACAAGGCTTATGTATTTTGATCTGAAAACT
>JAZRHK010000104.1:0-16717 GCA_045644725.1 Candidatus Coprenecus sp.
CCTGAATGGCAAAACTCATATCCATAATTTCAGCAGGATGGCCATCTCCAGATGCCAAGTTAACCAATCTGCCCTCCGCTATGACATATACCCAATGTCCATCTTCAAACTTGTAGCCCATAATATTCTCTCTGGCCAATTTCGAATCCACAGCGATCTTCTTCAATGTCGCAACATCCACCTCACAATCAAAGTGTCCGGCATTGCAACAAATTGCACCATCTTTCATGGCCCTGAAATGTTTTTCCACCACTACATCAGAACACCCTGTTACAGTTACAAAGAAATCTCCCAAGGGAGCCGCATCGTCCATTGTCATAACCTTGAATCCATCCATAACAGCTTCTATTGCCTTTACAGGATCCACCTCTGTAACAATGACAGATGCACCCAAACCTTTGGCTCTCATTGCCACACCCTTGCCACACCATCCATAACCTGCCACTACCACTGTCTTACCTGCCACGATAAGGTTTGTAGTTCTGTTGATACCATTCCAAACCGACTGGCCAGTACCATATCTGTTATCAAAAAGGTATTTGCATTTTGCATTATTTACCAGCATCATAGGGAACTTCAATGCAGATTCCTTATCCATGGAAAGCAGTCTCATAATACCTGTAGTAGTCTCCTCGCACCCACCAATCACATTTGGAATCAGGTGCGGATACTCGGTATGAAGCATATGAACCAGATCTCCACCGTCATCTATGATTAGATTTGGCCCGATCTCAAGAACTTTTGACAAATGTCTGTGATACTCCTCTGATGTACAATCATACCAGGCAAACACATTTAAACCATCATGTACAAGTGCAGCTGCCACATCATCCTGTGTTGACAACGGATTACTGCCAGTAACATACATCTCAGCACCACCGGCTGCCAGAACCTTGCACAAGTACGCTGTCTTTGCTTCCAAATGGATAGACAAAGTCACCTTCAAACCTTTGAAGGGCTTGGTACTGATAAAATCAGATTCAATATTTCTTAAAAGGGGCATATTCCCCTTTACCCATTCTATCTTACGTTTTCCGCTTTCCCAAAGGGACAAATCTCTAATTTCTGAAGCCATATATTACAACATTTTTCTTTTCTTAAAAACAATCAGGGTTGCTATGATGGAGACAAGCATTATACCCATAAGCCAAATAAATGCAGAATTCCCATCCATACCCGGCAATTTGATATTCATACCATAAATGGAGGCTATCAGTGTAGGCGGCATCAAAAGAAGCGACACTAAAGTAAAAACCTTCATAATGCGGTTCTGTTCCAAATTAATCAAACCGACAACAGTATTCAACAAGTAGTCCAAGCGCTCAAAACTGAAATTGGTATGGTTGATAAGGGATCCTATATCTTTATTGATAACACCTAATTTGGTATACACATCGCGTGGGAACTTGTCGCTCTTAAGAATAGCCGATATCATTCTCTGCTTGTCGACAATATTCTCTCTAACCAACATTGTATTATCCTGTAACTGATTAATATCCAAAAGAAAATCTTCATTTACATCCCTTCCTGTACTGGCTTTTTTACTATATGTATCAAGCTCTTTCGCCATCAACTCAATCATATCAGCATCCAAGTCTATACGATTCTCCAATATGCCTACAAACACGTGGTATCCTGTAGTATACAGCTTACTGTGCACCTGTATCTTTCTTTGGATATCCACAAATGTTCTCAAATGAGCTTGCCTTATTGACACAAGAATTCCTTCACAGAGGATAAATGATATTGCCTCCATAGAATAATCATCCGGACCGGGAATGAGGAAGTTTGTATTGACAAAGATTGAAGTCTCTGTCTCAGAATAACGCGATGATGACTCAATCTCCTCAGCTTGCGCCCTGGATTGCAGAGTTGTCTCAAGGAATTCCTCTACCTCTCTCTTTTCATCACCAGTAGGAGAGAAAAGATCAATCCATAGAACATCATCAAAACCAAGTTCCTTCAAAAGTGCAATATCCTCTGAAGGCACAATTCTTCTGTCGTGTTTATAAAAAATTTGAATCATTATTTCCGAGTTTAGAAGGTTGTTAATTGATAAGGCGCCAATACCGCGCATTTGGATCAATTAACATCGGACTCGGAATTTTGAAGGATCAAAATGAGATAGCATGGACGAAAAGCTCAACGCCCATACACCCGCAAGCGTACGTATAACTACAGCAACTCGAACCATAATCATCCATTTTATTCTAATTTTTAATGAATTCAGCCCACAAAAGTAGTACTTTTATTTAAAAAACAAGATGTTCTAGAAGAATTTTCACACCTATCACCAATAAAATACAGCCTCCGAACAGCTCGGGTTTACTTCCGAGTCTATCTCCCAAGGCACGTCCACCATTGAGCCCAACATAAGAAGCCATGGCTGTAAATATGAATATGGAGGACATTACCGCTATAATCTTCAGAACGGAGAGAGCAACCATCGCCAATGATATACCCACGGCCAGAGCATCAATACTGGTAGCTACTGCCAATAGACACAATTTTTTGGGGTCCAACAAATCAGTCCTTGATTTGGCACAATCTTCACATGACACGTCGTCCTTTCCATGCATCCCCTCCAAAACCATACTCCCACCTATATATACAAGTAAACCGAAGGCAATCCAATGATCAATCCTCTCAATGTAAATATAAAACCCTGTTCCCAGGAGCCAACCCAACAAGGTCAGCCCCATCTGGAACAGGGCAAAAGTCATAAATATCTTTATTGTTTGCCATTTATTGGGCTTTACCTTCATACAAATCCCACCTGTAAGGGAAACTGCAAAGGTATCAAAGCAGAGACTAAGTCCAATCAGTAAAAGCTCAACATATGACATAAGCCACCACTTTATCTCTTTCTGAACAGCCACATGCCAAAGAATGTCAAAAGACCATTCACAATAAGCAGAGTGAAACCTAGATCAAAACCAAAGTACTTCTTACCAAAGAAATTAATCAAGAAACAAAGTACGGGAGCCGCTACAGCAATATATGGAGTAGCATTGTCCTTAACCTTACAATTGGTCAAAATACCGAAGAAGAATATACCCAATAGAGGACCATAAGTATAAGATGCCAATTTATATACAAGGTTAACTACAGCATCATTACTTACAATAAACAATACCAGAATAATGAGGAAGAAAAGGAATGTAAATCCTGCATGTACCCATTTTCTCAATGACTCTTTCCTGGCATCTGTCAAATCTTTACGTGTATTGAAACCAACAAAGTCCACACAGAAAGAAGTAGTAAGCGAAGTCAGTGCACCACCAGCACTAGGATAAGATGCAGAGATAAGTCCAATTAGGAAAAGAACACCTACACCTACACCAAGATATCCGCTGGCGATTGTAGGGAACATATCGTCTGTCTTAACAATACCCAAAGCCTCAAAACCACCCTTATCTGCCACATAGATAGAAAGGATAGCACCAAGAAGAAGGAAGAAATAGTTTGCCACCACCACAATAACAGATGTTGTGTACATGTTCATCTGAGCAGACTTGATATCCTTGCAAGCGAGGCTCTTCTGAATCATACCCTGATCAAGGCCAGTCATAGCAACAGTCATAAATATACCTGCAACAAATTGTTTCACAGCATTGGTGCCATGGCCCCAGTTCCAATCAAACAAGTTACAGAATTTTGTACCTTCAATACTTGGATTCTCTGTACTTGCAACAGCTGAAACCATCTGGCCAAAGTTCCAACCCATCTCTTTGCACACATAGAAAATGGTGAAGAAAACAGCCAAAAGCATAAAGGTAGTCTGAAGCACATCTGTCCATATTATAGTTTTTACTCCTCCTTTGAATGTATAGAAGAAAAGTAGCATGAGGAAGATGATGGTCACTATGCTGAAACCTACCAAATCATTGCCAAGCAGTCCTTTTGGCAAGAAGGCAAACAGAACCAGTACCACTACAAAAATTCTCACAGCAGCTCCAAGAACTCTGGAAATCATAAAAACTACAGTACCTGTTTTATATGAATGTTCTCCAAATCTATCTCCAAGATATGAATAGATAGACGTAACATTCATCTTATAGTAAAGGGGCAGCAATACCTTGGCTATAACAATATAGCCGCCAACAAAACCCAAAACTAAAGGCATGTAGTAAAAATTCTGAGCCATTACATTGCCAGGCACGGAAACAAATGTCACTCCTGAAATTGAGGTACCTACCATACCATAGGCAACAACAAACCATGGAGCTTTTCTATCTCCTGAGAAGAAAGAATTGCTTCCAGCTTTTTTGCTTGTCATCCATGAAATGAAAAACAACAGCACTGTATATGCTACAAAAGCCAGGAGAAAGATATAAAGGGGAAATTCGTGTCTCATATCGATAAATTAAATTTCTGGGGAAAATATTTGTCTATTAACTATAGATCTGCCTAATGTCAGCTGATCTGTATATTCAAGGTCATCTCCAAAGGCCACTCCGCGAGCAATAGCAGTAATTTTTACTTCGTATGGGGTAAGCACCTTATAAAGATAATAAGATGTTGTCTCTCCCTCCATTCCTGTACTCAAAGCCAATACCACTTCATCAGCCTGTGAATCCTTAACTCTACTGCACAAATGATCTATGGGCAAATCTGCCGGTCCGACACCATCCATTGGAGAGATTACGCCTCCCAATACATGATATACTCCCCTATACTCACCAGTTGCCTCAATACTCAAAACATCCCGTATGCTCTCGACCACACAAATTGTTCTATGGTCCCTACGAATATCAGAACATATCGAGCATTTGTCCCCCTCTGAAATCATATTGCACTCAATACAATATTTTACCTCCTTTCTCATGGAGATGATGGAGTGTCCAAACCTCTCTACATTCTCCATTGGCTGCTTAAGTAAGTATAGAGCAAAACGCAGTGCACTCTTTTTACCTATACCAGGCAATGATGAGAGTTGCTCCACTGCGTCTTGCAACAATTTATTCCCCATTGGAGAATTTGTCATTATTCCTCTTTCTTATTGTGTGCGAAATAATAGTCTACAGCATTTCTTACTGAGTGATGTTCGAAAAGAAGGAATTTAGCATAATCATAATCCTTAATTCCTGTTTCGTCCATAATCATTTTGGTTCCTCTATCCACAAGTTTGGCATTTGTCAATTGCATATCAACCATCTTGTTACCCTTAACGTGACCCATTCTGATCATTACAGAAGTGGAAATCATATTAAGAACCAATTTCTGGGCTGTTCCTGATTTCATACGGGTACTACCTGTTACAAACTCAGGGCCTACTACCGCTACGATAGGAATATCTACCTCGTTGGCTACCGGTGCACCTGGATTACAAGTGATACAAGCTGTCAAAAGACCATTCTTTCTGGCTTCACGAACAGCACCAATAACATATGGAGTGGTACCAGAAGCAGCAATACCTACAACTGTATCATTAGCGGTAGGACGATATGGAGCCATATCATTCCAACCACCCTCAAGGCTATCCTCTGCATCCTCAACAGCTTTTCTGATAGCTGTATCACCGCCTGCGATAAGACCGATAACCAAATCAAATGGAGCACCATATGTAGGAGGGATCTCAGAAGCATCAAGGATACCCAGACGACCGCTGGTACCAGCACCAAGATAGAAGAGGCGACCACCTTTTTTCATCCTCTCAACGATACCTTCTACCAATTCTTCAATCTGAGGAATACATTTTTCCACTGCCACTGGAACATTTCTATCCTCTCTGTTCATATTTTCGAGAATCTCTCTCGTTGGCATTTTGTCCAAGTCCTTGTAATTGGAAGCTTGTTCTGTAACTTTTGTAATCATTTTATTAAATCTCTTCTTTATGATATTCAACTAGACCATCAATAGGGCTCTTGATAATTTTACCCACTTTCATACCTTGAGCTGCGGCGCTCTCTTCAATGATAGGACGATAGTAGTATGCAATAGAACCTACGAAATTGACATCGTTGTTCTTGTAGTCATAGTGGACGATATTGCGTTTGAAGAACTCATCGAAGCTGCTGCGGAGCAAATTATGAATATAAGGATGCTCCTTGAACTCATTGAGGAATGGAGAGAATGATGCCAAGAAACGGCTAGGAAGACTCTCCTTATATACCTTCTGCACAATAGCCATATAATCAAGACCATATCTCTCCACAAAGACCTCTTCAATCTCTTTTGGAAGAAGACCTTTGATAAAATCTGAGATAAGACGTTTGCCAAGATAACCGCCTGAAGCCTCATCACCAAGAATGAAACCACCAGCCCTTACATTTTTGACAATATCCTTACCATCATACATACAAGAATTTGAACCTGTTCCCAAAATGCAGGCGATACCTGGTTTATGACCGCAAAGTGCACGTGCTGCAGCAAGAACATCTGAAGCAGCATAGCACTCAGATTCAGGGAATACCTCTTTAAAGTAACCAGACAATGCACCACAAATCTCTGGAGACACAACACCTGCTCCATAGAAAAAGATTTGCTTCACACCATTGCCCAATACTGGAACAAGTTTGGTATTGAAAATATCAAGAATTTGCTCTCTGGTTTGAAATACAGGGTTGATGCCTTCAGTAGAAATCTCCACTACTGAACCATCTTCCTTGATCGCTCTCCAATCGACTTTGGTAGAGCCGCTATCAGCTATAAGTTGCATAAAAAGATCTTTATATGTTTGTTAATATTAGCAATATGCAAAGGTACAAATAAATATCCAAATAGAGGACACTATTTGATCTCTTTTAAATTAACCTTAAATATTTTAGGCCAATTTTTACCGGTGAGATAAATGGACTGGTCTTTTCCGTTCCATGCTATACCGTTGAGAACATCTGTATTTGGACGCCTCATTGCATACGGAAGAAGATTTCTGCAGTCAACAATACCTTCCACCACTCCATTTGACGGATCAATGATTATTATTGTATCTGTTGTGTATACATTTGCCCATATTTTGCCGTCAATAAATTCAAGCTCATTGATCATATTGATTTTTTTACCATTGAGCGTCACTTCTATGGACTTCTGCTCCATAAAAGTCAAGGGGTCCAAATAATAGATTTTTGTTGATCCATCGCTCATTATTAGTGATTTCCCGTCAGTGGTAATACCCCACCCTTCTCTTGGATTTCTCAATTCACATATCTTTTTCAATGTGGAGATATCATAAACGAAACACACATTCTCCATCCAGGTCAAAACATACATCTTACCGTCAAGAACGCACGAACCCTCCACAAAATACTTTTTATTTATTGAAACATAATTGATTGGACGACCACTAACAAGATCCACTTTTCTTATCGAGGACTCTCCATACTGTCCTGTTGTCTCATATAGATCTCCATTATGAAAAAAGAGCCCTTGAGTATATGCTGACACATCGTGAGGATGAGAATCCAACACTTGAATCCTGTAATTCTTGACTTTCTGGGCACTGGCATCCCCACTAAATAAACAAAATATCACCGCCACAGCCACTAAAGCACCGGCGATGATATATTTTGTCTGCTTGTATTTTATCATTCTACTTTCTATTTTCAATAGCAGCTTTTACAAAGGCGATAAACAGAGGATGTGGATTCTCCGGTGTACTCTTGAAATGAGGCATAAACTGAACACCAATAAAGAAAGGGTGCGATGGAATCTCTATAACCTCTACAAGGTTGGTATCTGGATTATAACCTGTTGCCACCATACCGCACTTTTCAAATTGACCAACATAGTCATTGTTGACCTCATATCTGTGGTGATGACGCTCTACAAACTCGGTTTTGCCGTATATTTTATGAGCGAGTGAACCCTCTTTCAACTTACACACAAAGCCGCCCAATCTCATAGTTCCACCTTTTATCATAGCTGTTTTCTGTTCTGCCATCAAATCAATCACAGGATATTTTGCATTACGGTCAATCTCTGTACTCTTTGCCTCATTTAGCCCCATCACATTTCTTGCAAATTCCACCACTGCCATCTGCATACCTAATGCTATACCAAAGAAAGGAACATTATTCACTCTGGCATAATTTGCAGCTACCACTTTACCCTCGACACCTCTCTCACCATAACCTGAAGCTACCAGAATACCATCCATACCTTGAAGTTTTTCTGCAACATTATCATAAGTCAGATATTCACTCTGGATCGAGGTTACCTTCACTTTACACTCATTTACAGCACCTGCATGGATGAATGATTCCTGAATAGACTTGTATGCATCCTGCAACTCAACATATTTACCTACAAGGGCAATTTTCACCTCATCCTTAGGTGAGTTGAATTTTTCAAGGAACGCTTCCCATTTCGTTAGATTAGGTTCAGGAAGATTCTTCAGACCCAGATGCTCAACCACCACTTCATCAAGTTTCTCCTCTTTCATCAGAAGAGGAACCTCATAGATAGTTTTAGCATCCATAGATTCGATAACCGCATTTGGCCTCACATTACAGAAGAGGGCAATCTTTCTCTTTGCATCTGATGAAATATGATGCTCAGTACGACAAACAATTACATCAGGCTGTAGTCCGTTCTGCTGAAGCAACTTCACTGA
Source organism: Candidatus Coprenecus sp. (assembly GCA_045644725.1). GTDB lineage: Bacteria > Bacteroidota > Bacteroidia > Bacteroidales > UBA932 > CAAGNP01. The sequence continues at coordinate 8,555 of JAZRHK010000104.1, forward strand.
GTGCTGGGTAGGTTTTGTCTTCAGCTCTTTAGCTGCACTTAAATATGGCACCAATGTCAAATGAACCAAAAGAACATCATTTTCAGGAAGCTCCCACTGTAACTGACGAACCGCTTCTACATAAGGAAGAGACTCTATGTCACCTACAGTACCACCAATTTCAGTGATAACTACATCATAGTTTCCAGACTTACCCAAAAGCAACATTCTCCTTTTGATCTCATCAATAATATGGGGAACTACCTGTACAGTTTTACCCAAATATGCACCTTCTCTCTCTTTATCGATAACAGTGCGGTAAATCTTACCTGTTGTAGTGGTATTTGATTTTGATGTATGGATATTCAAGAATCTCTCATAGTGACCAAGATCCAAATCTGCCTCAGCACCATCTTCTGTAACATAACACTCTCCGTGCTCATATGGATTCAATGTTCCGGGATCAACATTTATATATGGATCAAACTTTTGAATGGTAACTCTCAAATTACGTGCTTGAAGAAGTTTAGCGAGGGATGCTGAAATAATTCCCTTTCCTAGTGACGAGGTAACTCCACCCGTAACGAATACATACTTTGCTGACATTTTTCTAATATTTAAGTGCTCTTTACGGGGATACAAAATTATGTATTTTTTCTAATTTTGCAATCTGAATTTTCTACTTTTTTAGGATACATGAATAAATATACAAAGACACTTTCGGTGCTCAGTTCAGAGACTGATTACAACAAGAAACTTAAAGTATACTCATATCTGTGTAATACACAGGAGTTGGCCAACGATCATGCTGAAGAATTGGGCTTCGGTTACGAAAAGCTGATCCAGAATAATTGTGCTTGGGTCCTTTCCAGACTCAAAACAAAATTTATCCAAACCCCTGTATGGAGAGACAATTATTCCATCACCACCTGGCACAAAGGGATGAACGGACTCTTCTCCATGAGAGATTTCTCTGCACATATGGAGGGCAACGATGACACCCCTGTCATCATAGGTACATCCAGCTGGCTCATTATGGATCTCCAGACCAGAAGACTCCTCAGAGCGGAACATGTACTTGGTGAAGACATTTTCGCCAAAGCACACCACGAAGATGCCATCGAAGAGCCTTGCGGCAAACTCATATTTCCAAAAGATATGGAAAAAGTGGCCAGCAGAAAGGTAGTCCTCTCCGATATTGATATGAATCTCCACACCAACAATGCAAAATATATGGAATGGGCATTCGATGTCCTCCCCATTGAAGTGACAATGGAGAGAGAGGTCGATGAATTCCAGATCAACTTCAATAAAGAATCGAAAGCAGGAGATACAATAGATTTCTACGTCGCCAGCCCTGAAGAGGACAAATACCTTATAGAGGGAAAAAGGGAGAACGAATCAATATTCCAAACATCAATAACATTCAAATAAAATGTTTCCTGAATCATATAAACTCGCACTTATTGTTATGGCAATCATAGCTGTGATTGTCTATATTGCCCTTCAATATTTCAAGGCTGGATACGGATACCTCCGTACAGCAAATTGGGGACCATCCATCCCCAACAGGCCTGCCTGGATCCTGATGGAGTGCCCTGTTTTCATCGTAATGATTGCCCTTCTGGTCAAATTCAGCGCCAACACCAACATTGTCACCATCGCAATGGCTACTCTATTCCTTATCCACTACTTCCAGAGGTCATTCATCTTTCCTCTCCTTATCAAAGGGAAGAGCAAAATGCCGATTGCCATTATTCTGATGGGGGCAACATTCAACGTGATCAACGGAATCCTTATTGGATTGTGGCTGTTCAAATACTCAAATTACGCCACTGAATGGCTAACATCCCCACAATTTATCATCGGCACACTCATTTTCATATTTGGAATGGCTGTAAATCTCCATTCTGACTATATAATAAGACACCTCCGCAAACCTGGAGACACCAGACACTATATTCCCAAAGGCGGTATGTTCAAGTATGTATCATCTGCCAATTATTTCGGGGAGATAACAGAGTGGTTCGGCTTCGCAATCCTCACCTGGTCATTGCCCGGTGCTTTGTTCTGCATATGGACATTTGCCAACCTTGCACCAAGGGCAGGCTCCCTCTATAAAAAATACGAGGAGGAGTTCGGGGAAGAGTTCTCAAAACTCAAACGAAAAAAGGTAATACCATTCATATATTAACTAGATAATGAGCAAAATAGATTCAAGGGTCTTTACCCCTGGCAAAATAGGACCTGTCGAAATCAAAAACAGGACCATAAGGGCATCAGCATACGAAGGAATGGCCGATGGCCATACACCTACCCAAAAACTTATTGACTACCACACCTCTGTTGCCCGCGGAGGCATTGGCATGACCAGTGTGGCATATGCTGCCGTATCCCAAAGCGGACTCTCATTCCATAGACAATTATGGATGAGGGAGGAGATTATACCACAATTGCGTGAGCTGACTGACTCCATCCACCAGGGCGGGGCAAAAGCGTGCATCCAATTGGGTCACTGCGGAAATATGTCCCACAGAAGATACTGCGGATGCCGCCCAGTAGGAGCATCAGGTGGATTCAACCTCTATTCACCTACATTTGTCCACGAACTTAGGAAGGATGAGATAATCCAGATTGCAAAAGATTATGGAAATGCCGTTCGCATTGCCCGCAAAGGCAGGTTTGACGCCGTAGAGATCCACGCAGGACACGGATACCTCATCTCCCAGTTCCTCTCACCATACACAAACCACAGAAAAGATGAATTCGGTGGCACCCTTGAAAACAGGATGAAATTTATGGAGATGGTTATGAAAGAGGTAATGGAGGCAGCAGGTGATGATATAGCAGTACTGGTAAAGACAAATACAAGAGATGGCTTCAAAGGTGGTCTTGAAGTTGACGATTGCATCAAAGTAGCAAAGAGACTGCAGGAGCTTGGAGCACACTGTCTGGTTCTGAGCGGAGGATTTGTCAGCAAAGCCCCCATGTATGTAATGAAAGGGAAAATGCCTATGCGCACCCTTTGGGGTTACATGCCATGGAAATCGCTCTGGTGGCTTAAGATTGGCATAGCCATTGGTGGCAAACTCCTTATCAAAAATGAGCCATTCCAGGAGGCATTCTTCTATGATGATGCCATAAAATTCAGAAAAGCACTTGATATGCCATTGGCTTTCGTAGGTGGACTGAACTCAGTAGATGCCATCAACAAAGTAATGGATGCAGGATTTGACTTCATCCAGATGGCCCGTCCACTGGTACACGACCCTGAATTTGTAAACAAGCTTAAAGAGGGTAAAATTACCAAATCGGGATGCCAACACGCAAACTACTGCGTAGCACGCATATGGAACTACGATATGCAGTGCCACGAACACTGTAAGGTGGAAAAATTCCAGAAAAAGGAACTCGAAAGAAATATCAGAAAAGGTTAATTCAGCCTTACCAGGCGAATACCATTCTTAGCGTAGTCGGCGATAGTTTGTCTATCGACGACTACTTTTTTCTCCTTAAAGGAGGCGTGGATAAACTTAAGTTCACCATTATCCCAATAAGCAAGGGCCACATGGGATATATCCAGTCCGTCCACATTTGATCTGAAACAGATGATATCCCCATTTCTTATCTGCGAAGCATTCTGTTCTATCTTCTCCTGAGGGATATAAAAATATGATCCGCTACTCTCCAGTTTTCTCTCCACAGCAGCAATTTCTGCAACACGTTCAGGATTATTCTTGAGCTGTTTGTAACTGTCCGGGTGGGTCGACATATATGAAAATTTCTGATCCAAAGGCTCACCAAAAGAAGATGACAGTTCTGTCATATAACCCCTATCATTATTCTGACTGATCCACTCAGAAGTATAGTGGATACGTGAAGTATACCCATTTACCTGACCGTCCCTGTATCTGAAATTTCTTATCTCATTGCAATAGTCATCAAAAGAGGGATGTTCCTTCTTGGCAGTGATAGCCAGTGCTGTACACATCTCCACAAAAAGGATGCAATCGGTCTCCCTCATATTAACAGTGACCATTTCGGGTTCATATTCTAAAGTTCCCGCTACATATGGTGTACCCAGAAAATACCTTGCAATCTCGGTAACAAGTTCATTCATAGGAAGGCCTGATATAGCTCCTACATGAGTAATTACATCATAGAAAACTTTAGGATCAGCTTCATCATATCTGACATTGTCTGTCTGGGACAAAGCATTGGAAAGGGTGCCAAACAAAAGGGCTACTGCAACAAGAAGACTCTTCAAATATTTCATAATCAATTTTGTAAAAAAAAGGTGGGACGATAAGCCGAGTTCTGTACCTGTTGCCAGGCCTCTATCATTTATCTGAGCAGCCTACCCCCCGACAACGGACGAGCAGCCCTTGAATGTCGGTATATTTGGCCTTGCAGGTCGCAGGAGCATACCCGGATAATGTCGCCATTATCCGCCGTGGGCTCTTACCCCACATTTTCACCCTTACCTCCGAAGAGGCGGTTATTCTCTGTTACACCCCCCATAAGCTTACGCCTATCTGTGCTTTCCACAGTGCGATGCTCTACCCTGTCCGGACTTTCCTCCCCCATCTTATGATGGCAGCGATAGAGTGTCCCACCTGTGCTGCAAAATTATAAATAAATTTCCTATTTTTGCGCTCCCAAAAAAAGTATATATGGCAAAGAAATTTTCACACATAATCTTCGATATTGACGGAACACTTATTGACACAGAGCAAACCAGCATGCTCTCTCTCCAACAAACTGTAAGAGAAAGACTTGGCAAGGAGATACCATACGAAGAGCTCGTGAAAGTCTTTGGATTCACTTCAGAAGAGGCTGTAAAGCTCTTAGGATTCAAAAATCCGGAGTCTGATCTACAAAGATGGGAGGAGTTGTATTTGGCAAAACGTTATCTTGCAAAGCCATATCCTGGCATAGATGATCTATTTGTACACCTCCAAAAAGAGGGATACCATATGGGACTGGTCACATCCCGCAACAAACTGGAACTTCAAGCCGATAAGATATTGGAAAGCTGGTGTGAACTGGGCTACTTCAACTCTATCATAGGCTCATCTGACACAGAGAGGGCCAAACCATTTCCCGATCCACTATTTGAGTACATGAAAAGACATGGTACCACACCCCAAGAGTGTATCTTCATCGGCGACACCATTTTCGATGCCAAATGTGCCAAATCTGCAGGGGTAACATTTGCCCTTATAGAATGGAGAAAGCCGGCAAATCCAGCCCTCAATCAGGAGGCTAAAGATCTTGCCGACTTCATTGTCCACAATACAGATGATATCCTTTCGATCATCTGATATCAATGTTGACTAAGATGGAGTTCCCGACTTTATCGGGAATTCACATCTAGTCCAAGAACAGCATCTTATAATACTTAGCTGTAAGTTTCTCACCTGTAGCCCTTTCAATCATATCATTCCACTCGTATCTCATACCCGGTTTGAATACAGACTCCTGTAGCCAAGCACCGATACCCTCTGGATTTACAGTATAACAGTCATATTTCATATCATTCGACCCGGTAATATTTGTCACAATATAATATTGGAACTGAGCTGCCAACAATGCACCCAACTGATAATTGTGGTAGTAGCAAGGATATAGTGCAATATGGATTTTTGATGCCCAGTCAGGTTCATTTCTACCTTCAGGCCTTTTCATCATCTGATATTTCTCCACTATATCCCACCAAAGTTTGTTCAAATCCTGCTCAGGATTTGCATACATCTCTTTTTCGAAACGATACACCACCTGAGTCCAGCGGGAAAAGACAAGTTGTTGCAATCTGTAAGATTTGAAACAATCATCCTTGATTTTATTCTTTTCACTTTCAGATATTCCAAGATTCAACTGCATCCATTCAGGATTGCGTGACAATCTCTCAAACAGCATAGCCACAGCCTCTGTAGTAAAAGTATGTGCAGCATCCCTGAGAATATATGGATTTTCCGGAAAATCGTGTCCCTGGGCATACACCGCATGGCCAAATTCGTGAAGCATTGTACTCATCCATTGCTCATTCTCAGCAACATTACAAAGAACCCTGATATCCCCTTCACCGTCAATATCAGTGCAATAGGCATGCTGATTCTTCTTTGGCTTCGGATACAAATCACTGTTTTCCATAATTTTCTCCACATCCATACCAAGACTTCTGTAGAAATTCGTTGTCAGAGACTCCTGATTCTTGCCCACATAGTACTTGTCAAGGTCCACAGGGTATAGATTTGGTGCCTCCTGGAAAAATCTGTTCTGATAATGCCAAGGCATAAGTTTCTCCTTGGGAAGATTATATCTCTTGGCAAACTGCTCGTCCATCTCTCCCTTCAAGGCAGCAAAACCTCCTCTGGTCATCTCATCCAGTTCGTCAAACAGAGCTGAAATCTCCTCCGGATCCTGACCGGAAAGTTTAAGGCTCATAGTATGATAGTTATCAAAACCAAGTTCATTGGCCACCTTATTTCTGAGGCGAATAATTTCAAGGACATCCTCTGCCACTGCACTACCTATAGCTTTATGGGCTTTCCAGACTGCCTCGAGGTCTTTGTTGTTGGTAGACTTGCGGAGCACCTCTTCCACTTTATTGTCATCAATATCTTTACCTTTATAAACTGCCCTGAACTCAGAGTACTTCATCTCCAATGCAGCCTCTTTCTCAATAATAAGATTCAAAAGCGCTGTATCTGCCTGATTACTGAGGAAAGAGTCATACAAAACATCCAGTTGCCTCTTGAGGAGTGGATCTTCCACCTTACCGCTCTCCTTGATCTCTTTTAATTTATTGAATGTCTCCTTATTGGAGAAAATCTCAGTCATCTTGACACTGGCTTCTGAATACTTCTGAAACTCAGCAGGGTCCCCAGTGATGGTACCATTCCAATAAGCCAATCCTGACTCTGTCCTTAGAGGGATCATTTTGGCCTCTACATCTTTAATAATCTTAGATAATTCCATCTCATTTCTATTTGTGCAGCCAGTAGTCAACAAGACAAATGCCGCCAAAGACATAAACAATATTCTTTTCATATTTATAAGGTATTTGCATACAAAAATAACAATCTAACTTTCAAATATAGCACTTTGAGTCACCACCATATCAAGTTTTCTGTCGAATATTTCGACAGGCACCTTATCCACTATCTGAAAATCGAAAGCCAAACCCACCAGAGGGGCCTCCAAAGAGGGTATCAACCTATCATAAAAGCCCTTTCCCCTACCAAGTCTATAACAATCTGAATCAAATGCAACACCCGGGATCACAGCCAATTCCACCTCTTTAGGATCAACAGTAGCTGCATCAGGGGAGGGTTCAGGAATCCCTTTATAACCTGGTACAATTTTATCAGGAGAAAACTCCTTCAAGACCAAATCATCACCCACCACCAGAGGCAAGACAATCCTTTTCCCGCCATGCCATCTCTCTAAAAATTCCGATGTCTGCACTTCATCAGGAAGAGCGTGATATATAAGTATGGTCTTTGCAGATTTGAAGACATCAAGCTTCTCAAGGTGTTTGCAAATTCTGTCCGAAGCTGCACATTTCCAATTGATGTCATACCTATTTTTCAACTCAGCTACAGCTCTTCTGAGAAGTTTCTTCTGCTCTGTAATCATTAAATTTCCCATAACTGAACAAATTTACTAATTTTGGAGAAAAGAAATGAATATGGGAAAAATTATAGGTAAGATTGATGGAGGAGACAACACATTCACAATCCAATATCAAACAGATGCAGAGGTCTGCTCTCAAATAATAACCATCACTGTCAAAGGTGACACGATTGAAAATGCACAATATATTGGAGGATGCAGTGGGAACACACAAGGCATCAGTGCACTGATCAAAGGGATGAAGATAAGCGAAGCAATAACTCGTCTTGAAGGTATCAGATGTGGAAGAAAATCTACATCCTGTCCGGATCAACTGGCAAAAGCTCTAAAGGACCTTCTCTAACACGTATAAATCCTCGCCACCTCGGCGGGGATTTTTATTTATAAAACAAACATCAGCACTCAAAAAAAAGCCTCCAGGTTTTTCAACCTGAAGGTTACGGAGTGAAACGACTGAAGTCCCCCTATCTAAGGGGGATTTAGGGGTCGTGAGCGGAGAAGAGAAGATCCTGTGGATCTTCTCAGCGAGCAGTAAACACCCAGCTT
>JAZRHK010000105.1:0-9019 GCA_045644725.1 Candidatus Coprenecus sp.
GCACAGAACATTACTGTTACCGGTAAGGTAACAGACAAGTCTGGCGAACCTATCGTAGGTGCTTATGTAATCGTACAGGGTACTACTACAGGTGCTTCGACAGATCTTGATGGTGCTTATTCACTTAACGCACCTGCTAACGGAGTTTTGGAGTTCTCATCTCTAGGTTATGAGACTGTAGCTGTTCCAGTAAACAGCAGATCAGTTGTTGACGTAACTCTTGCTGATGACGCTCTTATGCTTCAGGAAACTGTGGTTATCGGTTACGGTACACAGAAGAAAGAAAACTTGACAGGTGCTGTTGCCAGCATCAACACTTCAAAACAGCTCGAGAGCCGTCCTATCGCTGACGTTGGTCGCGGTCTTCAAGGTGCTACTCCTGGTTTGAACGTTCGCGTTGCAAATACTGAGGTAGGTTCTGAGCCTATCATGAAGATTCGTGGTCAAGTAGGTTCTTACGAAGGTGGATCTTCTCCACTTATCCTTATGGATAACGTTGAGATCCCTTCTATCAACCTTATCAACCCTGATGACATCGAGTCTATCTCTATCTTGAAAGATGCTGCTTCTGCTTCTATCTACGGTGCAAAAGCTGCTTTCGGTGTTATCTTGATCACCACCAAAAAAGGTAACAAGGAGGCTGAAAAAATCAATGTAACTTATTCAGGCAACATGGCATTCCAGAATATGGCAGAGCAATACGAAGTTGCTGGCGTTGAAGGTCTGCACTATACAGTAGAGGCTGCTGAGCGTCTTGGCACTTACACCCCTACCGGTGCATTCTGGCACATTGACCGCGCTGGTTACAACGCTGCCAAAGCTTGGAAAGAGAAATATGCTGACCTCGATCCTTACTCTCCTATGACTTATGGTCGTGACTGGTATATGCAAGGTACTTCTAAGATTGGTGTTCGTACATACGATCCATACGAGTACCTGGTAAGGGAAAATGCTCCTACCCAGACACACAACATCAACATCGCTGGTAGCAAGGGTAACACCAACTTCAACATCTCTCTTGGTTATCTTGACCAATCAGGTATGATGAAGACCACCGATTTTGATAAATTTACCCGTTACAATGCAAACGTACGCGTAAGCACCAAGATCAACGATTGGCTATCTGTTCGCGCAGGTTTGATGTACTCTAAGAAACAGAAATCATGGTCATACGCTACCAGCTCTACTTCAGCAGATATCTGGTATTATGTATACCGTTGGGGACCTACCTATCCACTTGTTCCAACTGATGAGTATGGCAACAACCTGAGAACTGCTGCTTACGAGACTTCAGTTGGTAACAAAGCTACTAAGACCAACATGTATTCTAGCGCAAACGTAGGTGTTACTCTAACTCCTGTGAAGAACTGGAATATCGACTTCGACTACAACTACGCTACCAATACATCATCTGAGTACAATCCTGGTACTATCCTTACAGGTGGTAACACTTGGGCAGCAGGTACTCCTGTAGCAGGTGCTCCAGATGTACAGAACGAATGGAATGAGTTCAACAAACAAGGTTCTGTCCTTACAGCTATGGCTCTTCCTGTTCAGACTTACACTACATCATACGACTTCATCTATCAGGATGCTTACACTTCTGAGCAGAACACCTTCAATGCTACTACCACTTATGACTTGAATCTCAATGATTCTCATAAGATGAAATTCATGCTTGGTTTGAACGCCGTTTCATACGTTCAGACAGGTGTTTGGGGACAGAAAGCCGGTTTGATGGATATCACCAACCCTCAGTTCGCCCTTGCAACAGGTACTCAGACATCAGGTGGTGGCCACACATGGCAGTCACAACTTGGTTTCTTCGGTCGTATCAACTACAACTTCAAAGAGAGATATCTACTTGAGGCTAACCTCCGTTACGACGGTTCATCTAAGTTCCCTACTGACCTTAAATGGAGATGGTTCCCTTCATTCTCTGCAGGTTGGCGTGTATCTGAAGAGCCTTGGATGGCAAACATCAAACACATCATCAGCGGCTTGAAACTTCGTGGTTCATGGGGTTCTATCGGTGACCAATCAGTTGGTAACTCACTATACATCCCTACCATGTCAAGAAATACCGGTACTTGGTTCCACGGTACTACTCCTGACGTATACTACAGCACCCCTGCTGCAGTATCACAGAGCATCACTTGGCAAGATATCGTAACCCTTGACCTTGGTCTTGACTTGAGCTTGTTCAACGAGCTTAACATCACCTTCGACTGGTATCGTCGTGACACCAAAAATATGATCGTTGGTGCAGAGGGTCTTGGTATCGGTTTCGGTACTACCGCTCCTAAAGGCAACTATGGTTCATTGAGAACTCACGGTTGGGAGGTAGCTGTTAACTACGGTCACATGTTTGACAACGGTTTCAGCCTATCTGCTACTGCTACCCTTGCTGACGCAGTTACCACTATCACTGAGTATGGTACAGCTACCGGTATCAGCGGTTGGTACAACGGCAAGACTTACGGTGAGATCTGGGGCTTCGAGGTAGACAGACTATACCAGAACGAAGACTTCGCTCGTGACGCTGAGGGCAAACTTATTGAGATTAAAACTAAAGACGGTTACAGAGCTTATCAGATGACAGATCCTAACGCTCCTACTCAGGGTTACTTGAACTCAGGTAACTTGATCTTCGGCCCTGGTGACGTTAAATATAAAGACCTTAACGGTGACGGTGTCATCGACAAAGGTGCTTCATCAATCACTATCATCGATGATCCAAATGATCCTAACTACGGTAAACCTAACTATGGTGACTTGACAGTTATCGGTAACACTACTCCTCGCTACGAGTACTCATTCAGAGTAGATATGGCATGGCATGGTGTTGATTTGGGTATCTTCTTCCAAGGTGTTGGCAAACGTGATCTTTGGGGTTCTTCTTCATTGACTCTTCCTGGCTTCAACTCTGGTGACGGATCTATGGCTGCTTCATTCGCCAACGACTTCTGGTATGAGACTATCGAAAACGGTAAAGTAGTTGACGCTAACTACGATGCATTCTATCCACGTGCTGCAAACTGTGGTGGTAGCAATGTATTCAACATGCAGACTAACGACAGATACCTTCTTAACATGGCTTACTTGAGACTTAAAAACGTAACTCTTGGTTATACCTTCCCTGCAAAATGGATGAACAAGGCAAATATCCAGAAACTACGTATTTATGCTTCTCTTGAGAACTTCTTGACCTTCGACAAACTTAACGATCTTCCTATCGACCCTGAGGTAATCCCTGGTTATACTGGTATTGCCGGTGACAGCGGTTCTGGTACATCTAGAGCAGGTCTTGGTACCCCTGCGTTCAAGACAGCTTCACTAGGTCTACAGATTACATTCTAATTAGCAAATGTATATGAAAATGAAAAAGATATTTAATATTTTGGTGTCGCTTACACTCTTCGCAGCACTAACAGGGTGTAATTTCTTGGAGAGACCTTCCAAGACCACTATGAACGACGAGAACTATTGGACATCTGAAGCAAATATTAGACTATTCGTTAACAACGCATACCCTACATATTTTGCCGGATACAATAGTAGCTGGACCAATAACTGGGCTGCCGGTGCATGGCACGGTGAGTTCTGTGATGATGTACTTAAGACTGGTGCACAAACCAACACTGCACAAAGTATTCCAGAAGACAACTGGTACAGAGCTGAAACCAATAACTGGCAATGGAATTATGGTGGAGCAGGCTGGAACTTCGGTTGGATCCGTAAATGGAACCTTCTTATGGAGCGCCTTGACATGATGAAAGAGAAAGGCAACATCGAAGAGGAGCCTTACAATCACTGGTATGGTGTAGCTCGTTTCTTCAGAGCTTACGAGTACTACCGTCTTGTTGTATCTTTCGGTGATGTTCCTTGGTATGACAAAGTTGTGGGTTCAGAGGACATGGCTATGCAGTTCAAACAGAGAGATTCTCGTGTTACTGTAATGAACAATGTTAAAGCTGACTTCGAGTTCGCATTGGCAAATGTAAGAGAGAACGACGGTGAGAACTATGTAAACAAAGACGTAGTTGCAGCTATCGCTTCACGCGCTATGCTTTTCGAGGGTACTTGGGAGAAATACCACAAAGTATCTGGTGGTACACCTGATGTATTCCTTAACTCAGCTGTTGCTTTCGGTGATCACGTAATCAACAAAGGCAAATACACTTTCGATGCTGACTTCCGTCTATTGTTCGGTCAGAAGAAGAAATCAAGCAACGAGATCATCATGTTCCGTGAGTACAGCGATGAGCATAAAGTAAGACACGCTCAAGCTTCTTACGCTAACCTTTCAGAGAACCAGACTTATCAGGCTAACGCTTCTTACATCAAATCATTCATTTGTGTAGACGGTAAAACTTATGGTGAGTCAACTGTAGCAAATGCTGAGAGCTTTGATATCGCTGACCTTGTTAAGACTCGTGACTCACGTTTCGAGGCTACTTTCTGGGATGAGCCAACCAACGCTGTAGCTGCTGCTTCTCCTCTATATTGTGTTAAATTCATCGACCGTATCGGCCCTACTTACAAATACTGTGAGAAAGACGCTGAAGGTTTCGGTAAAGGTTCATATCCTCCACAATATGGTTCTAACACCAACAACAACGGTTATCCTGTTGTTCGCTATGCTGAGGTAGTTCTTAACTGGATCGAGGCTAAAGCTGAGCTAGGTACTGCTACTCAGGCTGACATTGACAAATCAATCAATGCTATCCGTAACAGACCATTGGCTCCTGAGGCTATCGCTAAGGGTGTTCAGAAAACTGCTCCTCTTATGCTTTCAGCTCTTCCTAATGACCCTGCACGTACCTCTTCTATCGAGGCTAACACTACCGGTGGTATCGTTGAGCCTCTAATCTGGGAGGTTCGTCGTGAGCGTCGTATGGAGTTCTTCCTAGAGCAATACCGTGTTGTTGATATCCGTCGTTGGGGTAAACTTGAGCTTATGCAAGGTGCTACCAACCCTGATATCCTTCTTGGTTCTTGGGTTGATATGAAAGTTGGTCCTACTACCAAAATCGGTGACAACTGGCTATACAATAAAGATGGCTCTGCTAACAACGTAGGTAAAATCACCGTTGTTAACGCTGCTGGCCAGCAAGTTACCTGGGATGGTACTAACGCTGACGCACTTGTAGGCTGGAAAGTTCCTACAAGCGTAAAGGACAGACAACCTGTAACTTACAGAAACTACTTGTCACCTATCTGTAATGATATCGTTGATGAGTACAAACAGAAGAGCGAAGTAATGCCTGACGTAGTTCAGCCTATCGTTCAGAACCCAGGTTGGTAGTAGATACTACATACCTTATATAATTAAGAGCGTCCTTCGGGGCGCTCTTTTTTTTAGTTTTTTGCCATTTAGAAAATTATTCTTATCTTTGCACCCCCGAAAAAGTGCGGGGACGCAACAAAAATTAATGTATTAACTTAAAAATCAACATCGTGGACACACTTAGTTACAAAACAGTGTCGGCAAACCCAAAGACCGTAAACAAGGAATGGGTTGTAGTTGATGCCACCGATCAAGCATTGGGTAGGCTAGCTTCAAAAGTAGCAGTGATGCTACGTGGTAAGCACAAAGTTAATTATACTCCTCACGTGGACTGTGGTGATAATGTAATCGTTATCAACGCTGAAAAAGTTCGCTTGACAGGTAAAAAATTAACTGACAAAGTTTATGTTCATCACACTGGTTATCCAGGTGGTCAACGCTTTGCTACCCCAAAAGAGAGATTGGCTTCAAAACCGACTTTCGTAGTAGAGGAGGCCGTAAGAGGTATGCTTCCTAAAACAATTCTTGGCGCAGATCTATTCAGAAACCTACATGTTTATGCAGGTCCTGAGCATCCACACCAAGCTCAAAATCCAAAAATTATTAACTTAAACGAACTAAAGTAAACAGATGGAAGTAATTAACGCCCTTGGAAGACGTAAATCAGCTGTTGCTCGCGTTTATGTGAACACAACAGGTAAAGGTAACATTACTATCAACGACCGCCCTCTTGATGAGTACTTCAAGGAAGAGGCTCTTCGTTATATCGTAAAACAGCCTTTAAATGTTACTGGTACCCTTGAGAAATTCGACATCAAAGTAAATCTTGATGGCGGTGGAATCAAAGGTCAGGCAGAGGCTCTTCGTCTTGCTATCTCACGCGCTTTGTGTGAAGTAGACAAAGAAGCTTACCGTTCAGTGCTTAAAACCAATGGTTTCCTAACTCGTGACGCTCGCGAGGTGGAGAGTAAGAAACCTGGTCAGCCTGGTGCTCGCAGACGCTTCCAATTCAGCAAACGTTAGTATTTTATTACTGATTTACAAGAATTGCACAGACACGAATAAAACGGCAGGATCCTTTATGGCTACCGGCAGTTTGTCTGTCTGCGGAAAATTTAGGAGATCGACATTGTCGCTACTCCGAAATTAAAAAAGAGAACTCCTTGGATGGAGACAAACAAATTAAACAAAACAAAAATGCCTAGAACAAATTTCCAAGATTTACTAGATGCAGGTACACACTTCGGTCACTTGAAGAGAAAATGGAATCCTAAAATGGCTCCTTATATCTTTATGGAGAAAAATGGAATCCATATCATTGACTTGCATAAGACTGTTGTAAAAATAGATGAGGCTGCAAATGTAATGAAGCAACTTGCCCGTGCAGGTCGTAGAGTACTTTTCGTAGCTACTAAAAAACAAGCTAAGGATATCGTTGCAGAGTACGCTAAATCTGTAAATATGCCTTACGTGACAGAGAGATGGCCAGGTGGTATGCTTACCAACTTCCCTACCATCCGTAAAGCTGTCAAAAAGATGAACACCATCGACAAGATGATTTCTGATGGTACTTTTGAGACTCTTGCAAAACGTGAGCGTCTTCAGATTACCCGTCAAAGAGCAAAACTTGAGAAGAACTTGGGTTCAATCGCTGACTTGAATCGTCTTCCTTCAGCACTTTTCGTAGTGGACGTGCAGAAAGAGATGAACGCTGTAAAAGAGGCTAACCGTCTCAATATTCCGGTAATCGCTATGGTTGATACATGTTGCGATCCTACCCCAATTGATTACGTGATCCCGGCTAATGATGACGCCGCTAAATCTATTGCAGTGGTAATGGGTGCGCTTTGTGATGCTATCAAAGAGGGTCTTGAAGAGAGAAAACTTGAAAAAGACAAAGAAGAGGCTAACAAAGCTCAAGAGGCTAAAGACGATGCAGCTCAAGGTAAAAAAATCCGTCCTCGTAAAGGTGCTGCCAAAAAAGAAGTAGAAGCAAAAACTGAGTAATTAATTTTTAAAATTCTTAAGAATATGGAAATTAAAGCAGCAGACGTTGCGAAACTTCGCAAAATGACTGGCGCAGGTATGATGGACTGCAAAAAGGCTCTTGTAGAGGCTGAAGGTGACTTCGAGAGAGCTAAAGAAATCATCAAAGAGAAAGGTAAATTGGTTGCAGCAAAACGTGCTGACCGTGAGACTTCAGAGGGTGCTGCTATCGCTAAAGTAAATGGCGGTAAAGCTATCGTGATCGCACTTGGTTGTGAGACTGACTTCGTAGCTAAAAATGCAGAGTTCCAAGCTCTTGCTGATGCTATCGCTGAGGCAGCTATCGCAAATTTCCCTGCAGACAAAGAGGCTCTTATGGCTTGCACTATCGCTGACGGCAGAACTGTAGAGGCTGCTATCACTGAGCAGACAGGTAAGACTGGTGAGAAACATCAGCTTGTTTCATATGAGACAATCGAAGCTCCTTATGTAGTTTCTTACATGCACAAAATCACAGGTAAACTTGCTACTGTAGTAGGTTTCAGCAAAGTGATTGACGAAACTGTAGCTAAAGGTGTTGCTATGCAGGTTGCTTCTATGAACCCTGTAGCAGTTTCAGCAGACCAGGTTCCTCAGAATGTTATTGATGAAGAGCTTAAGACAGCTACTGAGAAAACCAAAGAAGAACTTGTAAGAAAAGCTGTTGATGCTGCTCTTCAAAAAGCCGGTATCAACCCTGCACACGTAGACAGCGAAGACCATATTGAGTCTAACCAGACCAAAGGTTGGATCACTGCTGAGCAAGCTGCTCAGGCTCGTGAGATTATCGCTACCGTATCTGCAGAGAAAGCAGCTAATCTTCCTGCTCAGATGGTTGAGAACATCGCTAAAGGTCGTCTTCAGAAATTCTTCAAAGAGCAGACTCTTGAGGAGCAAGGCTACCAGATGGGTGATGGCAAACAAGCAGTTAAAGATGTTATCAAAGCTGCTGATGCTGAAGCTAAAGTTCTTTCATTCAAGAGAGTGTCACTTGCTGACTAAGCTTCCGTCAGGAAAATATAAAAATAAAGGGATGACCGATCGGCCATCCCTTTTTTCTTAGATGCCCGAACTGTGTTGGGCATGACATATTCAGGTATGGGGCTTTTACTTGATGACCCCCAACTCTTTACCCACTTTGGTAAATGCTGCGATACATTTGTCAAGGTGTTCCACTTCGTGTCCGGCTGATACCTGTACGCGGATGCGTGCTTCATTTTTAGGTACAACAGGGTAGTAGAAGCCTGTCACGTAGATACCCTCCTCGAGGAGTTTGGCAGCCATTACCTGAGATAGTTTGGCATCGTAGAGCATTACTGCACAAATAGCCGACTGTGTAGGTTTGATGTCAAATCCTGCAGCTTTCATCTTCTCTACAAAATAGTCTGTATTGCTGTGAAGTTTGTCCTGGAGTCTGTTGGTCTCGGACATCATATCGAACATTCTGATGCCTGCTGCCGCTACCATCGGAGGGATGGAGTTCGAGAAGAGGTATGGGCGTGAACGCTGGCGAAGCATGGCGATGATCTCTTTCTTTCCTGTGGTGAAGCCACCGATGGCACCGCCGAATGCTTTTCCGAGGGTATCTGTGAGGATCTCTATTTTACCTTTGAGGTCATATTGCTCTGTAACACCGCGGCCTGTTTTTCCCACCACACCTGCTGAGTGTGATTCGTCCACCATCACCATTGCATTGTACTTGTT
>JAZRHK010000106.1:0-17315 GCA_045644725.1 Candidatus Coprenecus sp.
TCATCCACCCCAAGACGTACTTTCGCCGAGATAGGGAAGATACGGGCAGGGGAGAGGTCATATTTCCGGCCGTACTCTGCTATCTGTGACAGATACCCGTCACGCTCCTCTTCCGACACAAGGTCAGCTTTGTTCAGCAGCACGACCACTTGCTTCTCTATTCCGTTTTCAGCCACAGCCGCAGATACCCTTTCAGAAAGGTTAGCTATGTTCTGCTCAAATGTCTCAGGCCTCTGGGAATCCAGCATCAGTATCACCACAGATGCCTGTGCCATCTTCCACCAGGTCCTCTCGATACCGATCATCTCGATGGTCTCGGTGGTGTTCCTGATACCGGCAGTATCTATGAATCTGAATGTTACTCCGTTTATATTGATGGTGTCCTCGATGACATCACGGGTGGTCCCGGCGATGTCCGACACGATGGCTTTCTCCTCTCCAAGGAGAGCATTAAGCAATGTACTCTTCCCTGTATTGGTAGCCCCGACAATAGCGACAGGGACGCCGTTCTTTATCACATTGCCCAGGGCAAATGACTCTATCAGTTTGTCCAGATGGGCACATACCGCCTCCAGAAGCTCCTTCAGGCGCACTCTATCGGCAAATTCCACATCCTCTTCACTGAAGTCTAGTTCGAGCTCCATTAGCGACACTATCTCCACGAGATCGCCCCTCATCTTCGAGAGCTCCTGCGAAAATCCCCCTTTCATCTGGGCCATTGCCACATCGTGGGCCGCTTTGGTTTGCGATGCAATAAGGTCTGCCACCGCCTCTGCCTGTGCCAGGTCGAGTTTGCCATTCAAAAATGCCCTTTTGGTAAATTCTCCCCCTTCTGCCAGGCGTGCACCTTTCTCCATCAGCAGTTTAAGTATCTCCTGGGCAATATACTCGCTGCCATGGCAATAGATCTCTGCCGATTCCTCTCCGGTGTAGGAGTGGGGGGCTCTGAATACCACCGCCATCACCTCATCGATCACCTCTTCGCCACGGCGGATCACCCCAAACCTCATTTTATAGTTTTCGCTCTCGCGCAACGGTTTTTTCCCCGCAGGGGTGAAGACCTGGTCCAATATCTCTATCGAGCGTGGGCCCGAGAGCCTTAGGACTGTCACAGCACCCGCACCGGAACCGCTTGCCTGAGCGCAAATTGTACTTTCGTCGTAATAATTTCCCATACTCTATTTTCTCTCTAATGCCACCACGTTCTCGATATGTACCGTATGAGGGAACATATCCACCGGGCGGACTCTGGTTATTCTGTATTTCTGAGACAATATCGACAAATCGCGTGCCTGAGTGGCAGGATTGCAGCTTACGTATACTATTTTTTCAGGGTTCGCATCCAATATCACCTGCGCCACATCGGGGTGAATTCCTGCCCTCGGCGGGTCAAGGATGATTACATCAGGGGTCCCTCCGTGCTGCGCAATGAATTCGTTGGTAAGGATATCTTTCATATCACCTGCATAGAAGGTGCAATTGGTGATTCCGTTGTTCTGTGCATTGATCTTCGCATCCTCGATGGCCTCAGGCACATACTCGATACCTATCACGCTGGCAGCCCTCTTCGAAACGAACTGCGCAATGGTACCGGTGCCGGTATATAGGTCATACACCTTCTCATCACCCTTCAAATCAGCAAATTCCCTTACTACGCTGTATAGGCGGTAAGCCTGCTCGGAGTTGGTCTGATAGAACGATTTTGGGCCGATTTTGAAGCTCAGATCCTCCATCTGCTCATAGATGGCATCCTCCCCAGCATAGTTGATCACCGGCAGGTCACCGAATGAATCATTGCCCTTGGTATTGATAACGTAGTGGAGCGATTTGATCTGAGGGAAACGCTCGAGCATGGCATCCAGGAGCAATAGGATAGGGGCCTTTTCCCCCTCTGCAGCCTCTCCAAGCGAGGTGCAGGCAAGGGTCACCATCACATCCCCCTTGGTATTGGTCCTTACCACCAATGTGCGGAGGAGTCCCACCTGCTCCCTGAGGTTAAAGAAGCTCAGGCCGTGCTCCACTGCATATTCTCTGACGAAATTGCGTATTTCATTTGATGGCTCGGGCTGCAGGTAGCATTTCTGGATATCGAGCACCTTGTCAAATGCTCCGCCAATGTGGAATCCGAGGCCGAATCCCTCCGGACGGCTGTTCACGCTCGAGTAGCCCAGGCGAAGATGACGGGGGAATCCGTTGGGATAGTCTGCAGGGTCGAGCTGGGTAGGGGGGGAGAATATATCCTCCGCCTTCTCCCCTTCGAAGAGCCAGCGGCGGTCCGAGAAGGTAAACTCAAGTTTATTGCGGTATTCGCGGGTCTTCTCTGAGCCGAGAATAGGCTCGATCTCAGGTAGTTCCAGATGCCCGATACGGGTCAATTGGTCCACCACCTGCTGCTGCTTGAACTGGAGTTGCTGCTCATATGGCAGAATCTGCCACTTGCAACCTCCGCAGGTTCCGTAATGGTCGCAGAATGGCGCTACGCGCAATGGGGACGGCTTCACCATATTGATGGCAACACCCTCCATATATCCGCTCTTTTTCCTGTGAATCCTCACATCCACCACATCACCAGGGATGCAAAGTGGGACAAAAAGAACTTTACCTTCCACCCTCGCGAGGGAATTGCCCTCAGCTGCAATGGATTCGATCTCTATATTCTGCAATACGATTTTTTCTTTTCCTTTTCTGCTCATGGTTCTTCGAAATAATTGAGCAAAAATAGCAAAATAATGCATATATTTGGCTTAAAATATACCATTATGAGAAAACTGCTTATATCATTGGCGCTGTTGATGTGCGCCTTAAATGCTAAAGCTGATCAATGGATCAGAATCAATCAATTGGGCTATCTGCCTGAATCTGTAAAAGTGGCTGTCCTAATTAGTGAGGAGGCTATCAATGTAGACAATTTCGCTATTGTGGATGCACAAAGTGGCAAAAAAGTGAAAGTCCTCAAGAGTGTAAAGGCAGCAGGTGCTTTCGGCTCAATGAAGGCCACTTACCGCCTTGATTTCTCCGGATTTGAAAAGAGCGGGGAATATTACCTTCAGGCAGGCAACGCCAAATCACCGGTTTTCCCTATAAACACCACCGTATATGACGGCACAGCAGACTTCCTGCTAAACTATATGCGTCAGCAGCGCTGCGGTTACAACCCACATATTGCAGACAGCTGCCATACCCACGACGGCTATATCCTTTATCATCCGACCAAAACCGGGCAACACATCGATGTGACCGGCGGATGGCACGACGCTACCGACTATCTTCAGTATACCACTACATCTGCAAATGCCATCTATCAGATGATGTTTGCATATAATGAAAATCCTGAATCATTTGGTGATGAGTATGATGCACGCGGGCATAAAGGTGCCAACGGCATTCCTGACATCGTGGATGAGATCAAATGGGGCCTTGACTGGCTCAACAAGATGAACCCTGAACCTGGTGAACTCTACAATCAGATCGCAGACGACCGCGACCACGCTGGAATGCGTCTTCCTCAAGACTGCAAAGTTGATTATGGCTATGGTCCAGGACTGGGTAGACCTGTATATTTCTGCAGTGGAGAGCCTCAGGTAAGAGGTACCTTTATGAACTCCACAATGGGTGTTGCAAGTACAGCTGGTAAATTTGCATCATGCTTCGCAATGGGTTCAAGAATCCTTGAGCCTTTCTATCCAGAATTTGCAGAGCTTATCGGTTCTAAAGCTGATGCAGCATACCAGGAGGGTGTCAAGAAACCTGGCAACTGCCAGACCGCATCCGTTCTCGCCCCTTATATTTATGAAGAGGACAACTGGGTGGACGATATGGAGCTTGGCGCAGTGGAGTTGTTCATCTCCACCGGCTATGGCAAATATCTCGAGCAGGCCATCGAATACGGCCGTAGGGAGCCTGTAACCCCTTGGATGGGTGCAGACAGTGCCAGACACTACCAATGGTACCCATTCATGAATATGGGTCACTACCACCTTGCCAAAGTGGGCAATGAGAGAGTCAAGAACGAATTCATCAGGAACCTGCGCACCGGTATCCACAGAACATACGAAAAAGCAGTCGAGAGTCCATATATGCACGGTATCCCTTATATCTGGTGCTCAAATAACCTGACTACAGCTATGCTTACACAGTGCAGACTGTACAGGGAACTTACAGGTGATGACACATATGCTGAAATGGAGGCAAGCCTTCGTGACTGGCTGTTCGGCTGCAACCCTTGGGGTACAAGTATGGTAGTGGAGCTTCCAAAACATGGAGATTATCCTGTACAGCCACACTCATCATACCTTAACGCCGGAAAAGGGACCACAGTGGGTGGTCTTGTGGATGGCCCTGTTTACTACAACATTTTCAAACATCTTGAAGGTGTCAATATGGAGGGTATTCCTAACACTCCTGGTGACACTTACGACAGATTCCAGCCAGACTTGATGGTATATCACGATGTAATTGGCGATTATTCAACAAATGAGCCTACAATGGACGGCACAGCATGTCTGACATACTATTTGTCTGCGATGCAGAAAGATGGCTCAAAACAGGCCAAAGCTGAAAAGAAATAAAAGTTACACAATTTATATTATGTTAAATAGTAATAATATCCCTCTCCCCGAGAGGATGCGTCCCAGAAATCTTGACCAATATGTGGGTCAGGAACATCTTGTCGGGGAAAAAGCGATTCTGAGAAGGATGCTTGAGACAGGAAATATCTCCTCTTTCATCCTTTGGGGCCCTCCGGGTGTCGGCAAGACAACTCTGGCCCAGATTATCGCATCACGCCTGGATCGCGAGTTCTACACACTCTCAGCGATCAATTCGGGTGTCAAGGATATGCGTGAGATCTTCGAGAAAGCGAAATCCAATTCCATCTTCTCCAAAGGGTCTCCGATACTGTTTATCGACGAGATTCACCGCTTCTCCAAGGCCCAGCAGGACGCACTGCTGGGCGCCGTGGAGACCGGCACCGTGACCCTTATCGGTGCCACCACCGAAAACCCCTCTTTTGAGGTTATCACCCCTTTGCTTTCCCGCTGCCAGGTATATGTCCTCAAAAGCCTTGGGGTCAAGGATCTGGACAAATTGCTCCAAAGAGCCCTCACTGAAGATATTGTCCTTCGTGAGAAAAATATCGAAGTAGTCGAAAAGGATGCCCTCTTCCGCTACTCTTCCGGAGATGCCCGAAAGCTCCTCAATATCCTGGAAATCATTACCTCAGATATCTCTGACGGGGAAAAACTGGTCATTACCGACAAACTTGTGGCTGAGCGTCTGCAGGAGAACATTGCCATATATGATAAAAACGGCGAGCAGCACTACGATATCATCTCTGCATTTATCAAGAGTATGCGTGGCTCCGACCCCAATGGTGCCATTTACTGGATGGCCAGGATGCTCGATGGCGGTGAAGATCCCCTCTTCATTGCCCGCAGAATGCTGATTCTCGCCTCTGAGGATGTGGGCCTTGCAAATCCCAACGCCCTTCTGTTGGCCCAGGCCACCTTTGAGACAGTCCATAAAATCGGTATGCCGGAGGCTCGTATTCCCCTTGCGGAGTGCGCCATCTATCTTGCCACCTCCCCCAAGAGCAATTCTGCATATATGGCTATAAATGAGGCTCTCGCAATGGTTCACAATGGGGACAACTCCCCTGTCCCACTCCACCTTCGCAATGCCCCTACCTCCCTTATGGAGGAGCTGGGATATGCCAAGAACTACAAATATGCCCACTCGTACGAAGGGAACTTTGTAGACCAGGAGTTCCTCCCTGAAGGGAAATCCGGCACCAAATTCTACGAACCGGGCGACAATGCAAAAGAGCGCGAAATTCGCGCCCGTCTGCAAAAAAACTGGAAGAAATACGGATATTGATCTCTCCTATATCTCTCTGATATATTTGGCACTTACATAGGCATATCCCGACTGTGTAGGAAATTGGATTTTTGCAAAACCATCCACCACTTCGTATACCTCTACCCTTTGGTCAGGCTTGATACTCCCAACAATCCTGCTTTCTGCATTAGGTTCAGCCCTGACATTCAGAAGTTTGTCATTTAAGGTAGATACCACCGTATATGTCTCCTTCTGAGGATATTCTTCGTTTTTTCCATTGGTAAGTAACCAGAAAGAAAATAGAGTTAAAGCCAATAAAGCAACCAATACTTTTTTATAGTTTATGACAATAAATAACACAACCGGTTTGCTCAGGGATATCAGATTGATTGTCAGGTTTACAATCACAAAACCAAGCAAGCCATAAATAATTGTCGAATCTATAAACATGAAAATGCCAAAAAGACCGATGCTTAACCCCAATTTCTCTCCTGCATTCTCAGCAACCCCTCGTTGAGTGCTGCTCTTGGGTGTGGGAATATTGTTATGTTTTTTGACCATTTGTATACACAAATCTGAGGAAATGCCATATATGACGTACAATATTCCTGTCAAAATAAGAATATAGATCGAAATGGGACTGAAATGATAATTGCTGTATATTTCAGCCAATGCTCTGCCATCCTGATGGTATATGCTCTCAAATATGAATATATTCTCATACATGGGTTTACATAGCCATAGCACAAAGACTATAATACACATAACTGCTGCTATATTTAATAGCCAATTAGAAACCTCACATATAGTTGAAATTCCCAATCTCTTATGGGCAGCAGAATATATCGCGGTAATATGCAATCCGATTGCTACGAAAAGATTCAATATAAAAAAGAGCAGTAGCCCACCTGTTATGGAGTTGGCCTTTATAATGAGCCATTTGGCAAACATAAAGAATGGAGAGACTATCATGCCCCAGGTGTTTTCCCTAGGGGTCAGAATATCATAAACCAATTTCAATGTATTGTCAAAGAAATCTGTGATTGAGGCACCCTTGAAGAACTTGGTTGTTTTTGAGGGGTTATCCATGAGGGTTGTGTAGGAAAGGTTGCACAAGTTAACCATATCCGATATAGCCTGTGGCAGTCCACCACCTTGAGCATACATCTGCTGAATTCTGTAGTACTCCAAACCATATGTGCCATTCAGAATATGGTTTACCCCTCCATAGCTTGTAGTCGCCTTTATGATTCTAGGGTTAGTGTATACCTGAATTGTGTACCCCTCCACTTCGGAGCTGATACTCTGGACATACTCTTTGGCAGTACGCTCCAGATCAATACTGATGTACAGCTTATTTGATTCTGGACGATCTATATTTTCAATCTTCCGTATGGCAGCTGGAGATATTACTTTTGTATTGTCCCCAGTGAGTTTAAAAAAAGGAATCTCCCCACCCTCTTGAGAACAAGAGAGAAGGGAGATCACTGCCAATATTGCTATAAGAAGTTTACGGCACATTATTTTATCTGCAAGAAAAGACGGAAACCTACGCCATATGCATAAGAATATGAGCCTGTACTATGGATGGATGAGTAGCTTGAGCTTCCGAAACTGTAGGAAATATTGCTATTATATGCATTTTCTTTACTTGTAACTGTCACATATGAAGACGAAGATTTATAAGAACCTCCGCATATATAAGGAAACTTATAATTCGAATAAGCATACGCATCTGATATATTTGTATACTCACCCACATTGCCGCACATATCATATATACCCAATTCATTTGGAGCTTTTGTCTTTACCTTCTGCTTGGTAGATATATTTCCGTAATACCACGCTACATCATTGATATTGTTGCTGCCCGCATAAGTATATCCCTGACTCACGTTTCCACCCTTCGCAGCATATTGCCATTGTGAGATGTTAGGCAAGGCAAATGTCATCCCAGTCTGAGCATTCAACTTCTCTAAGAATGACAAAATACTGGAATATGAAATATAGTCTACAGGTAATTCAGATGAATTTGTCGATGAAGATGATAACACTCTATTGTACAATTTTTCTGTTACCTCTGTTTCACCCATTAGGAAAAATCCAGTTCCATGTCCTATTACAGGCATCATCCTGAACTTGGCACCATTGACCACAAAATCAACTCCTAAACCCCAATGGAGATAATTTGAAGCTGTAGGGATGGCCATGTAACCGCTCTCACCGCTTTTCAATACCTCCTTACCACATGTTCTGGTAAACGCAGAATTGTTTGACAATATAGACAAATTTCTATTAGTGCTATCAGCAAAGAAAGCATAGATATAAGGGGTATATTTGCTTGTATCTACCTTTGCCGATATAACCTCGGATGTGGATGAGAACTTATTGGCTGAAGGAGAATATGTTGTGTATCTAGACAGACCTACAACCTTGATGGCAGTGGAGTTGGAACCTGAAAATCTGATTCTACCCATTTTAGGTTTTAGCACAGCTGTGACAGCCAAAGTATCAGAGGTATATGTATATGATGCACTGATAGACTCATACACAATAGTAGAATCTCCCAAAGTTACCAAGTATGGTGACTGGTACTTTGGTAACTCAAAATATCTCACCTCACAAGTTCTGTTTGACCCTTGTGGGAGTTTTGATGTTTCAAGAGAGGAGATTACCCACCCTTTGGTGCTGGAATATGTGGCTGTTCCAGGAATAACCTCGCTGTTGTTTTTAAAAGAGAAGTGCAACATGTCACCATCCTTCCACATGGATGTACTGTCATCATCCGATGCTTTTGTTACAGCATTGTCATAACCATTGACCTGGCCATTGAGTACCATTACCACACCACTTTCACCTTGCGGATCATCCGGTGCCACTACATTACAAGAAACTGCGCCTATAAAAGAGGCAACTGCCAATAAAAGTATGTAACTCTTTTTCATATGTATTAAATTATTAATTATCGTAGTTTTTATCATTACTGTATCCATTCTTGCCCACTCCGGCATTTACACCGCCATTTTCATCATCATAGGTTTTGTCATTATTATAATCGTCCTTTCCTATGCCCATGTTGGAGCCACCATTATCGTCTAAATTATTGTCGTCAGAATACCCCTCTTTGGTAAAGATGAATTTGGTCTTGAAGTTTCCATCCCAATTTTCATCCTCACTAAAGCCAATGATCTGAAGGGAAACTCCATTATCTGAATAAAGGCTCCAGTTCTGTTCTTCACCATACCCCTCTTTGAAAACAAAAGTTTTCCCTTTAGCTGCTTGTATGACGGGCAACTGAACGGATAAAGTCCCTTTTTGGAGATTTGTAACTTCTATCTTCAGGGCTCCTTCCCTATGCTCATTGGTGTTATTTGCTGAAGCTTTAACATTAATAACCCCATTTGCAACATTTGAGACGGTAAACCAATCTCCATTGATTTTGGTAATCTTATAATCGGCATCTGTCGATATTATAATATTTTCAGATGTGCCACCCTTGTCAAAGAACAATATATAAGTATGGCTGACTGTCAGATATCTGCCATTCTGATATACATATATCTTGACATTCTTGCCGCTGCTACCTTCTATTACAATCTCCCCGCTTCTTCTATCTAATGATGGGTTATCCGCAATGGTAGCAATAATAGTGGCATTTCTCCCGGTACCTGTAGTATCTGAAAGGGTTATCCAGTTAGCTTTACCGACCACTTTTGCCCTCCAAGTGCTGTCACTGGTACTCAAATCTATCTGCATTTGTCCACCTTTTGATCCGAAAGTGTTTGTCTGTGGAGAATCTACTATGAAATACTTTCCTCGTTGCTTTATGGTAATGTCATAAGTCTTGCTACCAATAGACAGATGGATACATCCAATTCTGGCATCATCCTGCTCATTTTTGGTCAGGGATACCTTCAGTGTATCATTTCCCCTAGCTGAAGATGGAGATACTGTTATCCAGCTGTCTGGCGCAGTCGCATACCATTTGCCATCTGAAACAATTGGAATCTTGAATGTTTGCGCAGTATCAATACATTCGTAATAGTTCTTTCCAAATGTAAAATTCTTTTTATCCTGAGTTACAGTCAGTTTTGATTCGATATTTATTCCCGATACAGTTGAAGCTACGACCACTTCTCCTTGTCTTGTTACGATCTCAGGATTGTCTACAGATGTCAGCTTTATGGTAGCGGTATCCTTGCCTGACTGGGGAGTAACTGTCAGCCAACTAGGTTTTGATTTTACTCTCCATGAAGTATTGGAATAAACCTTAGTTTCAACAGCGTCCTCACCACTCTTCATACTCACTGAGGAGCTTGCAAGTTTGATGAAGTAGCCCAACTGGGTAATAGGGATAGCCAATACATTTCTGCTGGATATATTGAAATATACATATCCGCTTCTGCTGCTTACTGACGTATTTGGTGTTACAGATACAGTGATGGTGTTTGATCCGGCCTGTCCTTGTGATGGTGACACCTGGATCCACGATTGTGATGTGGTTGCATTCCACGCAACATCTGCATTTATCTTTATTTTAACATCATTTGCTGTATTTTTCAACTCAAGAGTCTTTGTTTCACTTGTAATTGTCGAGACAGCTTGCTCTACAGTAAATGATGAAAGTCTGTTTCCTTTACTGTCATTTATGTATAATGTGGCACTTCTTGCATAGGATGTGGTATTTGCTGACACCTTGATATCAGCTGAAGTTCCCGTAATGTTGGATGCTGTAACCCAGTTGTAGCTTGACGATATGGAAAATTTGCAATTGCTCTTTATCTTCAATGTCTGTGTTGCTGAAGCACCGGTAAAAGTAATTTTTGTCTTTTCTGGAGTTGCGTATGGCACTGCTGCTGCTTGATGGATTTCCATTGGATAGTCATACACATAATTTATCTCCGTATCAGGATTCAGATAGAAAATACCGGTTCTGGAAGTATTGGTAGATGGATTGGCCTCTATTTCCAATTTTACTTTTGCAGAACTGCTGCCCGATGAAGGAGTCACCTTGCTCCAGGATGGGACAGCAGAAAAATACCAGCCTATACCACTGGAAATTACATTGAAATCTGTATAACCGGCATTACCATAATTACTGGTAAAGGAGTTGTAGTCAGTATATAGATACACTTCCTGAGTTCCAGGAAACAAGTCGCCGTGCGCCCCCCAATCATCCGCACAGGATGTTCCCAGAAGTGATGCCACTAATAATATTAATATATATTTTATCTTCATAGCTCTTAGAAAAATAAACCAAGTCCTATACCGAATCTAAGACCGCTTGACCAACTATTGATCCTAGTTGATGTATTTGCCAATTGTGAGTACAATTCAGATTGTCCAAAAGGGATCATATACTCGGCTGAGGCATATATATCGAAACTTGGAGAAATGGCAAAACTCAACTTTCCTGATACAGGGAAAATAAATGTTCCGCAGTGATCTTCATCCTCATACACCGTCTCTTTACCTGCAACAGAGAGATAATTAATACCAATTTGAGGGGTTAGTCTCAATCTGCTCAATATTATCAAGCCATAACCCACCTTATAACTCTGCATATTGGCAGTGTAGTTATAAATTTCACTTTCTCCATAAAGCGAGGACCAATATATCGGCTCATCTTCACTGATCAGCATCTGATAACCTACTTCGAAGTTGATATTTTTAATATAGCCGCCAAGAGACATACCACACCACAATTCACCTTCTGTATTAAAGAGGATATCTCCACCTAGGTAGACTCCATCCGGGTAATAATAACGCTTTGCCATCTTCACATTTATGACCTGAGACGGCTGGTTCACCTTAATTCTCTTGTTGAATTTCCTGTAACCTGTAGCTCTTAGTTCCAATTCATGCTCGCCTGATACAAGATCAAACGTAGTACCGCTTTTCTGCTGATTGTCCACATAGATGGAAGCTCTGGAAGGTGCACCTGAAATTGTCACTCTATATATATTCGACAAAGAGAATGACTCATATGTTGTCTGCCCCTCATTGATTGTAATTTTTCTTGATTCTGACTTGTACCCAGGTTTTTCGGCCTTTAAAGTATAGTCTCCGATCAGAAGCTGGAGATTTGAAAGAGCAGCTGGATTTACGGGTTTATTGTCCAGATATATATTTGCATCGGATACATTGGTATTGACTATCAGATTACCATATTGTGGAGTAGGTGCGGGCAGTTGGATATTGGTACCTGAATTCTCATTGAAATTCATACTTAGAACACCAGAAGTATGACTTTTCAATCTTGTTTCAAAAACATAATTGCCGTATTCCAATTTACCAACCCAACTTCCATACCCTTTAGACACACCATTCATCACGATTTCTGCATTATTTGCTGCAGCGATATTGACTTCCTTGTAGTTTGGAATAAAACTTGGGGTAATATTGAAGACAACACTATCCTCAATCATGACATTGGAAACAAATGGCTTGTGAAGGGGCCTGGTTATCTGAAGCTCATACGAACCGCTCTTAAGATCTATCTTTTTGGATGGGCTGTTTTGAGTGAGCTGATAACTCTTTTCATTAATGGTGATGGTTTCATTCCCTTGGCCATTAACTTGGAGCCAACCGAAGTTCTGCTTCAAATGAGCATAGAGAGTATATGTTGAGTCCGGCTCTGTAAGGATTATGTCATACACCTGTGAATGATAATTCTCGGCAGATACCTCAATTGTGTGTGAACCACAATAAGGCTTGGTCGCATATATACCATTTTTAGAGACGGGAAGTGCTATTCCTTCGAGTTGGACCTCTGCATTCACAGGTTGAACAATTATCCTAAGTTCCTGTCTTTTGGTTCTGTCAAATCCTCCTGTAGCACAGTCAAATTTGATTTTGTATACACTACCCTCTTTCAATGAAACAGGTATAGTAGGTATACTTTTGTATTCATAACATGTGAATGTGAGGTTTTTCACCTGATATGGGACATAGAACCAAATCTCACCATTATCTCTAACCTCCCTTTTTATTACACCGAGACCACCAACATCCAAAGTTAGCGGATTCTTGGGAGGGTGGGTGGTAGATACCTTAATCAGTGCACATAGTTTGTTGTTCAGGTCAGGTACAGGATAATAAATTTTTGCATCTTGGTCTTTTTCATCATAATGCAAATCCTGAACGATCTTAATATCCAATTCGCTCTGTCCGAAAAGTAAAATCGGACAGAGGAATAAGATAGATATGAATACAAATAGAGTTTTTTTCATAATTGATATTTAGGTAATATCTATTAAAAATCGCCTGGACCAAACAGACCGAAATCTGGATCAGGCTCCGGCTGCCATGTTCTGACGTGAATTATAGGGTGCTTGTAATCATTTACATCCACTACTAGAAGCAGATATCCGCTATCTCCGTAGTTTGAAGAGAAATAATCCTGTTTTATCTCCATACAGAACACCTCCCTGTTACCTTTACCCATTTTGGTAACCTTGAGGTCAGAGAAAGAAAGATTTACATACTCCTTACGTGCAAAACTGTTTCTGAGGTTCTCAATATATTCACCCTTTGTTTGCCTATTGTAGACAATATGGTTTTGATTTCTGAGACCTATCTGGTTTTCAACATTTACAGATTTCACCACTCTACCTGTTATGATAAGAGCATCTTCAGAGAAAATAGACGAGAGATACTCGATACGCTTCAGAGCGAAAGCTGTCTTGTAGTTCTCCAGGAAGTTGATGATGATCATCTTGGCTCCTTCAGAATAAAGACTCATATTGGTAATCTCATCAACAGTGTTCTTTTCAAGGGCAAACTGAAGTGATTCAATCTTGCCGTCTTCACTGAACTCAAATATTACATTCTCTACAAACTTTTTGTTATTGGTGGTAAAAGAGAACTGCATCGGAATACTGCGACAGAAATAGATATCATTGAACTTCACTACTTCCACGTAGTCATTCAAGTTCACATCTTTTGGCAAAAGAAGTCTTGCATTTCCGAATTTTAGCAACTTCTGATATACATTCCACCCCTCATCTGTAAATAAGGACCTGTCCATCATATCATAATTTCTGGAACTGATTGTATTCAGTACTTTCTCTATGTTATTGATGTAAGGAAGTTTGTCTTCTACTCCAGACACCTTGTATGAATCCACATTGTTGATATGATTGACTGCGTTATGCTCATCGATCATATGGTATTCAGATGATGTGCTGGGTGCCACTTGTTGCTGGACAGCTTTTTTAGATCCTCTCTTAGGCTTTTCTGGAGCTGGTGGTGGAGGCAACTCTTTCAGCTGAGGTTTGATTTGTACACCATTTTTCCAAGAATTTTCAAACACAATAGGATCAATGAACGGTGCCATTGTTTCCAGATCACTGTCAATATTCATCTCTGATTCATAGGAGTACTGAATCTGGAAATTTACGGATGTGGGGATAGCATCTATCCTGAACTCCAAAGCGCCAAGTCCATTTTTGGCATGCACCATAGAACTCCAGCTCAAACCGTCAAAATATTGATAATCCAACGCAGTGACAGGCTTGCCCTTATATGAGACAGAGACCATTCCCAAAGTTTTGTCATTGGCAGTGAAGTCATTGAATGTGAACTCAATTTCATCAAGAATTGAATTCATCTTCTGATGAGCCCAAATTGTAGCACGCTGACTGCCATCTTTCATTGAATCATAATGCAGTGAATCTGACAAAAGTGTACTTGCCAACAATTGTGCCCAGTAATAATATTTCAAAGATACGTCCAGCTTCAAATCCTGCTCAGACTCCTCAGCAAGTTTCAGCATCTCAAGCACTTTCCTCTCCCTTTGTCTGAATGTTTCCTGAACTTCAGATTTTTTGACATATCTCAATATCTTGTATACTCTGGGACCATTCTGGAGAATGATTTGCTGACAATTGTTCAAAGAGACCTGTGAATATGTATTTACCAAGTTGTCGGTAGTCATCGTTGTCGAAGAGGTACCGTTTACACTGGTTTTTGAACGTCTTACATCCACTTCAGAAGTGACAAAAACACTCAGTTGCTGAGATATAATCGACAAAGCAAGACGGTCGGCTTCAATAGCTGACCGTCCCTCTCCTTCACCGAAAATATATTTACCCGAATTTACAATCTCCTGATAGCTCTGCCCCCACGAAAAATTTGAAGAAAAGAACAGGGACATCACCATCAGCAAGATGGTTCGCGTGTATATCTTCATAATTTAAAATTGGCTATGCTTCTATTACTCATTGAAAGCTTCTTCTAGAGATGCTTTGAACTGATCGCGGTTATATTCAATTTTAACTCTTTGCTCGTCGTTGATAAGTTGCTCAACTTTAGCTTGTTTCTCGATCTGAGCGATGATAGTTTCAATCTCGATCTCAACACCTGACCAAGCCTCAATCTCACCATTTGCCAATTGATATTGCTCAGTTTTGCGAACTTTTGCACCTTGAACTAGGTTCTGGCTCAACTGTTTGATATAGTTTTCATCTTTACCTTCTGCATCTTTAGCTCTCTTAACACCTTCAGATGATGCTGATGATACATCATATTTACCTCTATAAAGCTCAACTGCAGTTGTAATTTTAACTGAAATCTGGTTAGAAAGTTCTGCTCTCGCCATAACAGCAGAGTTCATGTTTGCATAACCAATCTCATGATCAGTATAAGCACCAGCTGCCCTAAGAACACCTGTAGGAGCATTGTTAGCCCACTCCTGAACTTCATTAAGCTCAAGTTTCACACGTTTGTTGTTATTGTTGCCGATCTGAGCAGGTACACCACATGATGATACTAGGAAAGAAATTGCCAATACAGCAAGAGAAATGAAAGTAATTTTTTTCATAATAGTTGATTTTATTTAGTTATTGATTTTGAATGCTTAGCTATGGCCGCAAAGTTAAAAAAGTATTTTTAATTATCCTATTTATATCTTGACAATTGACACAGGTTCTCCCACAAATTGAGGCATTGTAAGGCCAATATGGGCATTGATATATGTAGGATCACAAACCAAATATTTTCTCCCTTCAAATGTCAAATAATCACCATTTATATCCTCGTCAAAATTTACCGCTGTTGCCAAGTGCCCTTTGTAGTGAAGGAATACCACATCAAGCCCCATCAGCTCCCTTACCAATATTGAGTAGAGGATTGACCTGTCCTCACAATCAGAATATGGATAGTAGAATATCTCATCACCGAAAAGTGGTCGCTCATAACCGAACTGTTCTCCATCTGTCTTGTACTGAAATGCAGTCTGGACGAAATTGATAAGGATATTTGCACTCTCCTCCTGACTTTTACCTTTTATCATCTCTTTCAGTTTAGGGTAAAGTTTGTTTTTGACAGTAGGACTCAATGAGGCTTTGGAGAAAACATCCCATGAACTGTTTCTGGGAAACTCATTATAGAAATCTATAAGGTTCAGATTTGATGTAAGTTCCACAGTTACATCAGGGTATCTTTTGGATGTAAATACACCATTGCCTGATAACTTCACATCAATATTGGGCTGAGACACTTCCAAAGACAGGAGATGCTCTTCGGGGAAGTTTGCATCAAAAATATATACTCCTCCGCCATCAGCCATGTCGGATTTGAGCGCAAAATATTTCAGACCATCAATTGGAACGTAAGAATAATTGTACATTATGTAGTCAGACGGGACAAACAGACACAGCATACCTCCAGCTCTGCCCAACCTGAGTTTGTAACCGGTTTGAATCATTGTATAAGCCTGGAGCAGGATTGCTTCGTTGGTACCGTCTCCAAAAATGGACTCGGCAGCCTTCTGGGTAAATTTAAGATATGCCCAATCACACAGGTTATATTTATCCCTCATGGTCATGCATTCATTCAACCAAAGATTGGATGCACCTGAAGAAAGATGATTCCACACATTGGCCACTTCAGCCTCGTTTGCACTGGATAATTTGAAGAGCATCTCCTCATTGTACTGGATAGTACACACAGAGCCGTAATAATCAAATATCTTCCTGCTTTTCGGCACCTCAGTGGAGATTTTGGGCAATGTAGCTTTAGGAACAGAAACCTTGGGCTCTTTCACTACCTTAGGAATTTCATTTATCACCAACTCTTTGGGCAACTTCTTTACTGGCGCCTCCTCCTTCGGATCAAAAACCGGAGGAATCACAGGATCAGGAGACTTGGGAGCTGCAATACCTTGTCTTATCTGAAATGCCTCCCAACGCTCTTTCATTCTGTTTGCATACTCAGTATTTGCAGCCTCCTTATATTTTTCAAAGGCATCTTTCTGAGTTTCAGCATACTTTGAAAATTGCTGATTCCTTTTGCGCTTGTACTCCTCAAACTCATTCTGGGCACAAAGCGAGGTCGCCAGCGACAGTGAGCAGAGGATTAAAATTATTTTTTTCATAGTGAATTAAGTTTTGATATTGCATTTTTTTCACCTTGCTCAGCAGCCTTGCGGAGCCATTTGATTCCCTCACCCCTATTCACTTGGGTTCCAATTCCTTCCA
>JAZRHK010000107.1:0-9838 GCA_045644725.1 Candidatus Coprenecus sp.
CATAGTTCACATCATTCAGACCTATGTCAAAGGTACAATAAAAGAGCACCATAACTCCATATTGGAATTATGGTGCAAATCTAAAAGAGGGGCCCGCTGCGTAGCAGTGGGAGGGATGAAGCGAAGCGGAAGTCTGCAGAACTAAGCTCCGAGCCGGAAGCAGGCAAGCCTACGTGAATCAGATGAGAAGCTCACGGCAACCGGAGTGAGTGTCTATAATGGGGAGATTCACTTACTACAGAGTTGTCACGCAGTGAAAAGTGGCTTTAGACACTGCGTCAGAGTGGTAAATTCGATGAATTATGCTTGAAATGAGGTGTGACGCAGTGATCTAAACCCCCAAACGGTGCGTCGCGAATATGACTACGATACTAAGACACAGTTGACAAAAAAGACACCCGAACAGGTCGGGTGTGACGTATGGGTGTAATGTAGGAAATTAACATTGCGAAAATTCGTGGATTCAAAGTTGCCAATTACCTCCTAAAATTAATTGGTTGGACAATTTTTATAACCCTCTTACCACATCAGCGGGGTTTTCTGAAGCCGCTTTCCATGACCGGAGTGAGACGAGTGCCACAGTTACTGCGAGAACTGCTGCCAATGAGGTGATGAAGACCCACCAAGGTACAGAGATGCGGTTTGCAAACTGCTCAAGCCAGCGGGATACGATGATCCAGGCCACGGGGGCAGCAACCAGGAATCCGACCAGCACCAGTTTGACATAATTGTTGTTCAGCATATGTATCAATTGACTCCTCTCAGCTCCATAAACCTTTCTGATGGCGATCTCACTGCGGCGGTGCTGTGTCTCAAACATCACTATTCCGAATACCCCCATAAGGGCTATGATTATCGCCAATAAAGCAAATAGGGCAATAACCACTGTAGACTTTTTGGTTGTTGAATAGAGATTTCCTATTGCCTGGTTGAAGAACATTACCTCCGGCTCATCTGCGCCAGGGGCAAACTCCTGTACCAGCTCTTTGACATATTTTGAAAATGCGGCGATATCTGCTCCAGGCTCCAATTTTACATAGTATGTCCCAAACTGGCGGGAGTTGTCACATAGCAATGCTATATAATCGATCCCCTCATCTGCCGGCGCAAGTCTTACATCCTTGACTATACCGCAAATTGTGTAGCCATTCTCCTGATGTCCCAGAGGAATACCTATCTCATTATGAAGATTTGCAGTTACTATCATCTCTTTACGGTTATGGGACTGCTCTGTAAATTTCGTTCCGTCCACCATAGGGATACCGAAAAACTCGGGAAGGTTGTACCTGACAGTCCAAACATTAAGCTTGTAATCCTTGCTGTCGTATCTTCTTCCCCAAATGCTGTGCTGACGTGTAATAGGACTTACACATGCTGTAACATCGACGGCATCCGGGTACTGCTGTAACTTTTCCACCACAGCCTCACCTTTTGAGTGTGTGTCAAATGATACAAATGTCATAATATTCTCCCTGTCCAGCCCAATATCGTAGTTTACCATATATCTGTATTGGCACCAAAAAGACATGGTAACTATTATGAGAACCATCGCTATACAGAACTGGACACCTGCCAGAAGTGATCTCATCCACCTTCCGGATGAAGAGTGGGCGTACCCCTCTTTCACTGCCAGGGATGCATTGAATCGTGTAATATGGAGTGCAGGGTATATAGCCGAAATTACGGCCAGAAGTACCATTAGGACCATAATGATCAGTAGAACTGCTATGTTGTCTTTCAGTGCAAGAGATGAAGTTACATATCCGGCAATAAAACTTCCCTGTAAAGCGAGAATGATCCCAAGAGACAATACCAATGACACGACTACCAGACCTATAGATTCATAAAGAAAACTTGCCCTCAATGTTCTCTGCTCTGCCCCGAAGACCTTGCTTATATTCACTGAACGTATCCTGACAGGAATCAGAGCCATAAAGAAATTCACAAAGTTTATGAATGCTATTATCACGATAAGAAGCGCTATCGCTGCCATTGTGATGGTAGATCCGATGTCTCCGAGTTCAAAATTGGTACTATTCAGGACTCCATGATAATACATCCGGTCCAGAGATGTCAGCCGTATAGGCATTACCTCATCCCCCTCTTCAAATATATCCTGATCAGGATACTTCATTTTCCACCTTTCCATCTCTCCCTTCATCCAGACAGCATATTTGTCCATCCAGATCTTCTTGAAAACCTCAATATCTGCATCATCCTCAAATTTTACAAAGTGGTTATAGTTCCAGTTATTGTTTACGCTGCCATCCTTACAGTTGTCATTTTTGAATATATGATGGTTGTAAAGGAAAGTGTTTTTGGGAAAATCGCTGAATATGGCGACAACTGTCTGTGGATTTTCGGGGCGCATATTGTTGTACCACTCTCCACCTTCATAGTACACCCGGTCACCTACACCGGCTCCCAGCCTCTCAGATGCACTTTCTGATATAATCACGGTATTCGGCTCTTTTATACGGGAGGCATCCCCGGCAAGTATTTCAAATCCGAGTACCTCCAGCCCCTCCGGTGCCATATCATAACTCCCCATGTTGAATTTTCTGAAATCACCCCCGTCTGCTTCGGTCCACACCCTATGGGGCTGCGCATATTCCCTCAAATGGGTAAAGGTCTCTGCGCCAGGAAATATCTCCACAGATTCTCGTGTTACAGGGTTTGGAGAGTTTGAGCTCCACTCTTCATCCCCTTCGCCTAATGTCCCTCCCCATAGCGCGGATATCATATATATCCTGTCAGAATCCTTGATTGGCCTATTGTATGTAGCTGAGTACCACACTTGTGACGCCATTACGTAGAATGCGGCAAAAGCCAGGGTGAGACCCACTATGTTCAGCACACTTGCGATCTTGTACCGCTTGAGTGTCATCAAGAAGTTCTTTATCATGAGCCCGAGGAGATTAGAATTTCAACACATCATTGTCACCGAAGTTGTCGTAGCCGGATACGATGACTTTTTCGCCCGGATTCAGACCGTCAAGGACTTCGTAGTATTGTGGGTTTTGGCGTCCGATACGGATCTCTCTCTTGGCAGCCTGGGTGCCATCTTCCGATATCACATAGATCCATCTGCCACCTGTCTTCTGGTAGAATGTCCCTCGAGGGATCATTATTGCCTCCTGTGGCTGACCGAGCTGAAGACTCAAGTAGTATGTCTGGCCGATACGGATATTGTCCGGCTGGGGACCGTCAAATTTGAAGTCGGCTTTGAACTTGCCGTCCCTGACCTCAGGGTAAACCTTGCGGACAATTGTATTATATTTCTCATCCTGCCTTTCAAATTGTGCCTGAAGACCCGCAGATACTCTGTCGATATAGTGCTCATCGACCTGTGCCTCGATCTTGTAGCTGTCCAGATTGTTGATCTGCCCCACTTTTGTACCTGCCGCTATTGACTGGCCAAGTACCACGTCAAGAAGGCCGAGCTCTCCGTCGATAGGGGCCTTGATGGTGAGGTTATCTTTCCTTTTGCGGATCATAAGCATATTGCGTCTCATGTTTTGCAGACTCTCTTCCATCTGCTCTATCTGTACTGTGCGGTAGAGGCTGTCCTGGAGTGAGCGGTTTTTTACCAGTTCGAGCTTGTCGATGGCCAGAAGATAGTCCTCCTCAGCCTTCAGCCACTCCTCTTTGGCGATGAGTTTCTCCTGATAGAGTTCCTTCGAAGAGTCATAGGTCCTTTTCAGACGACGCACCTCCACACCCAGCTGAAGCATATCCTGACGGAGGGAGAGCTTCTGCTGCTCCATGGATATCATGGTATTGCGTAGGATGTTCTCTTTCTCTGCAAGGTCAGCCTCTGCATTAAGAATTTGTAGGTCGAGGCTTTCATTGTTGAGGATCAGTATCACATCACCCTTCTTTACCCTGGAACCCTCTTCGGCTACGATGGTCTCCACGACACCACCCTCGAGAGGTGATATCTGGATAGTGGTCATAGGGAGTACTTGTCCTGTCACCCTGATGTAGTCGTTGAATTGTCCCTGGGTCACTGTCCCCATAGAGAGGGTCTGTGGATTTACCCTCAGTACACTGTGGTTGTCCCTTGCCAGCAGCCACACGATGAACAGCACTACTACACAGCCCATCCAATATGGTACGGCTCTCTTTGTAAACGCTGCTGCTATCCCTTTTTTCTTTTCAATTACTTTATCCATATCTATTAATATTTTTTAACTCTTATATTTTGAGCTAATGATGTTTTGAGTTCAAAATGATTTGCCGCCCTCGGCACTAGAGGGAGGGGCCCACCGGAGGTGGGAGGGCGAAGCGAAGCGGAGATTATTTTGAATCAAAACATTGTTAGCCATTAAAATTCCTGTTGAATATATGATACCCCCTGATAATATGCCACAACACTCTTCTTGATGAGGAACTGAAGGAGGGCATTTAACTTCTCTGCTTGTGCATTGAGCAGATTATTGGACGAGGTCTGGTACTCTATCGGAGAGATGAGCCCCTGCTCAAACTTCTTCTGGTTGAGGGCAAAAGCTTCTTTCTGTACGGCGGCCCTTTTATATGACTGGGCATAGGCGGCAGATGCACCATTGCGGTCAGCAACAGCTCGAAGAACCTCAGCTTCTATCTGCTGCATGGTCTGATCATATTGTGCAGAGGCTCTTGCGTAAGCATTTTTCTTTCTCTGTATGTTCGAATGGCGTGAGAGCCTGTCGAATATGGGGATCGAAAGTGAAAGCTGCACGTACTCACCGCCATTGTTATTGAATTGGGTGGCGAATGGGGCGGGGACATATCCTGACATGCCCGGGTATGAGTAGTAGCTGGTGGACCATCCTCCATAAAGCGCGAGACGCGGTGCTACTCTCCACTTGGCAGTGGTGAGGTCGAGTCTGGCATTGTCCATTGCCCCTTGGGCAATAATGGCAGAGGGAAGACTCTCTTTGGCCTTGGTCACGATGCTTCCGGGCTCTTCGCCCAATACAGCGCCAGCCAGAGGCTCCCATTTTTCCACCTCTTGCAAGTCAATGAGCAGCTCCTCGTCTATAGGGAAGAACATAATGTCTTTCAGTGTAATATATGCATCTGCCAACCTGTTTTGGGTATTGATAAGCTGGTATTCCCTGTCTGCAAGGTCTGCTGCCATCTGCACCACATCGGCGTGTCCTTTGCGGCCAAGCTCTTCCTCCCTTTGTGCGCGACGCAATGCCTCTTGTGCGGTCTCTACTTGTCCCCGGATGATCCTCTCAAGCTCCGAGTAGTAGGCGACATTATAGTATGCCTCCATGGTGGCGAGGCAAATTTCATCCTCGAGTTGTTTCTCCTTTTCTACACCCATCAGGACGGCTGTTTTGGTGATCTTCATATTGTTTACAGCCTGAAAGCCATTGAAGAGCTGGATCCCCGCAGAGAGAGAGTAGCTGTTGTTGAAAGATGTGGTCGAAATGTAGGTATTGGTCTCAGGGTCCACTGAGCGGCCGAAATTTGAGTAGGCATATACATTCCCTTCGATGGTGGGTGTGAATGCCTGCATGATGGCATCCCTTCTGGATACTTGTGCATCATCATTGTCTGCCTGCTGTATCCTTATCTTAGTGGAGTTGGAGATGGCGTATTCCATACACTCCTTGAGGGACATCCTGTTCTGGCCACAGACAGTCAGAAAGGATGCCGTCAAGAGTGCCGAAGCGATAATTATTATTTTACTAACCTTCATACAAATTGTCATTTGCCCTTAGACTGTGCCACATTCGGGCCAAAGGGTCAAATGTTCTGTATATCAGAGGTTTGTAGTTTTAGAGTATAATGGAAAGTGTAAGATTTCTTTACACATCTGTAAAGGATCCTTACATTTTGTAAAGTGCCACGGTTTTTTTACAGGGTGAGTCCTTTCGCTTCGGCGACATCGTGGACGCGGAGGATATTTGCCCCGCGGGCAATGGCGAGACGATGAAGCTCGGTAGTGGCCGGGAGCGCCTCTTCCGGGGTGATCCCGAGTTTTTTGTAGATAAAACTCTTGCGTGAGATGCCGACAAGAATCTCCCTCCCAAGGACTTTGAACCTGTCAAGCTCTTCGAGCAATTGGTAATTCTGCCCAATGGTTTTTGAGAATCCGAATCCCGGATCGAGGACCCAATCACGGATTCCGACCTCTTCCGCCCTGATGCCGAAACCCTTGAAATACTCTATTATATCACCCACAAGGTCATCGTAGTCGCAGTGCTGCTGCATCGTCTGGGGTGTCCCCCTTTTGTGCATAGCAATATATTTCAGCCCAAGCTCTCCAACGGTTTTGAGCATTTGGCTGTCATCTTCTCCGGCAGAGATGTCATTGACGATAAAGGGACCTATCCTGTCGTATGCCCTGAGGACAATATCACTGCGGAATGTGTCGATGGAGATTTGTGCAGGGATGCCACCTTCGCCTATATATTGGGCGTAGCCCTCAAGTGCCAGAGAGATACGCTGCCACTCCTCTTCTTGAGGGATAGGGGTGGAGCCGGGACGGGTGGAGCATGCTCCGAAATCGAGAATATCTGCACCTTCGGCCACCATCTGAGAAATGCGTGATTTGATTTCATCTATGGTGCTGACACGTGAACCGCTGAAGAAAGAGTCTTCAGTGATATTGATGATCCCCATAATTTTTACCCTCTGCTGTTCCATATTCCCTTTAAAAATCTTAATTTTGTCCCAAATGCGCACACAAATATAATACATTTTACCATGCTTATAGTTTTGGAAGGGCTCGACGGAGCAGGAAAATCTACACAGGTCAAAAAGCTTAAAGAGTATATCGTATCAAAAGGGAAGGAGTTGAAATACCTCCATTTTCCAAGATTTGATGCACCTGTGGTAGGGGAGATGATTGCAAAATTCCTCAGAGGGGACTTCGGAGATATAAACCAGGTCGATCCGATGCTCGTGGCGCTTCTCTATGCAGAGGACCGCAGAGAGGCTTCCAAAATGGTACGCGAATGGCTCTCTGCAGGTGATGTGGTGCTGTTTGACAGATATGTATATTCAAATATTGCTTTCCAGTGCGCGAAAATGGAGGACCCTGCAAAAAGGGAGGAGCTCAGGGACTGGATCTTCAAATCTGAATATGAGGAATTCGGTATCCCCCGCCCAGATATAAACATATTCCTGGATGTTCCTATCGGTTTTGTCTCTTCAAAGCTTTCAGAGGTTCGTGAAGGTGATGACAGGGAATATCTTAAAGGTAAATCTGATATCCACGAGGCAGACATAAATTTCCAGATTAAGGTGAGAAATGTCTATCTGTCCCAATGTGAGAAAGATAT
Organism: Candidatus Coprenecus sp.; assembly: GCA_045644725.1. Classification (GTDB taxonomy): domain Bacteria; phylum Bacteroidota; class Bacteroidia; order Bacteroidales; family UBA932; genus CAAGNP01. The sequence goes on from JAZRHK010000107.1 coordinate 7,281, forward strand.
GAGCTTCAAGAGAATTGACTGCTCTGATGCAGAGGGTAACATGCTCCCTGCTGACGACATTTTCGGTAAGATAAAATCTGAAATTGACAGAGTGCTATGAAGCATCAACTGGTCATAGTGAGACTTATTTTCGGGCTCCTTTTCATCTTCTCGGGATTTGTAAAAATTATTGATCCTGTTGGGACAGGTCTGGTGATTCAGGAGTATCTCAATGTAGTTCATCTGGACTTCCTCTCTTTTGCGAGAGTGGTAATAGGAGTTGCCCTCTCCTTGCTTGAATTTATGGTAGGTGTTGCCATTCTTATGAGGATGAGGATGAGGGTAGCAGCGTCCATTGGCTTATGGATGACAGTTTTCTTTACTATTACAACACTTCTGCTCCTTATTTTTGATCCTATTCAGGATTGTGGTTGCTTTGGAGAGGCTGCATCTTTGACACATGGGGAGACTTTTTTCAAGAATTTGGTATTGCTTGGGTGCATTATCCCCATTTACATAAAAAGGAATAATTTCAGAAGAGCTTCCTCAGTTTTTGCTGAGTGGATGTTCATCTCCATATATGGAGTTATAGTGTTGTCCCTCTCCATAGTCTCCTATGTGAGAATGCCAGTAATCGAGTTTACTGACTTCAAAATGGGGGCTGATATAGCATCGCAAATGGTAGATTCTGTTGATAATGGGGATTTTAATACGGTGTTTGTATATGAAAAGGATGGAGAGCGCAGGGAATTTTCAATAGATGAGTTGCCTGACACCACCTGGACATATGTGGAGTCGGTGGATATGTCTATGGAAAGGGATGATCTCCCTTTTGAGTTTCATGTGACAAATGCTCATGGCGAATATATTACTGATACCCTCATTACTGTGGATAAACCATTGGTAATCTGCTCTATCTACGATATAGACAGGTTCTATACACCAAAAAGGTGGATGGCGGTGAATATGCTTAAGGAACGTGTTGAGAGTCAAGGTGGGGAGTTGTGGCTTTTGGTAGCAACTACTCCTGAGCACCTTCAGGAGGTTTTGGGTGCAGATGTGATGGAGAGATTTGAAGTAGGGTATACTGATTACAAGACTGCAATAGCTGTGCAGCGATCTAACGGAGGGTATTTGTACATCAATAATGCCTTTATTGTAAAGAAGTGGTCAAGGCAGGGCTTGCAGGCGGATGCAGACTTATCAGTAATATCTCAGGATTTTGATAAGGTGATGATTCGTGATATAATAAAACAACAACTGATATACGAGATATCAATTGTTGTCTTATTCTTATCGATAATAGCTATCAGATATCTATGTAAGGTGGTGGCGATACGCCGACTCAAATCTCTATAGTTTTCTCTTGATTTTAACCACTTCGTAAGCCTCTACCACGTCGCCCACCTTGATGTCGTTGTAACCATCAATGTTAAGACCGCAGTCATAACCGCTGGCTACCTCTTTCACGTCATCCTTGAAGCGTTTGAGTGAACCGAGAGAGCCTGTGTAAACCACGATGCCGTCACGGATGATACGTACACTTGCTGTACGGGTAAGTTTACCCTCTTTAACCATACAACCTGCGATAGTACCCACTTTGGAGATCTTGAATGTCTCGCGAACTTCAGCTGTAGCTGTAACCTCCTCTTTCTCCTCAGGGGCAAGCATACCTTCGATACCGCTCTTGACTTCATTGATGGCATCGTAGATAATTGAGTAAAGTCTTATCTCAATACCCTCTTTCTCTGCAAGTTTTCTGGCTCCACCGGTAGGACGTACCTGGAAGCCGATGATGATGGCGTTGGATGCTGCTGCGAGCAATACGTCAGATTCAGAGATGGCACCCACAGCTTTGTGGATAACATTGACGTGAATCTCCTCAGTAGATAGTTTGATAAGTGAGTCTGACAACGCCTCGATAGAGCCGTCCACGTCACCTTTGACAATAACGTTGAGCTCCTGGAAGTTTCCGATGGCGATACGGCGACCGATCTCTTCAAGGGTAATGTGTTTCTGGGTTCTCAGACCCTGGATACGGAGAAGTTGCTCTCTCTTGTTGGCCAGCTCGCGGGCCTCTTTCTCATCGTTCATCACGTTGAACACCTCACCTGCTGTAGGTGCACCGTTGAGACCAAGTACAGATACTGGAGTTGATGGACCTGCTTCGGTAATCTTCTGGCCCCTTTCGTTGAACATAGCCTTGATCTTACCGCAATAGCTTCCGCTCAACATTACATCACCCACGCGTAGTGTACCGGCCTGAACCATGATGGTAGCCAGGAAGCCACGTCCTTTGTCAAGTGATGACTCGATAACAGAACCTTTTGCCCTCTTGTTAGGGTTGGCTTTGAGTTCGAGCATATCTGCTTCAAGGAGTACTTTGTCAAGCAGTAGGTCTACGTTAAGTCCCTGTTTTGCAGAGATCTCCTGGCACTGGTATTTTCCTCCCCAGTCCTCTACGAGGATATTCATGTTTGCAAGTTGTTCTCTGATTTTGTCAGGATAAGCACCCGGTTTATCAATCTTGTTGATGGCGAAGATCATAGGTACACCGGCAGCCTGAGCGTGGTTGATAG
>JAZRHK010000108.1:0-7513 GCA_045644725.1 Candidatus Coprenecus sp.
CTGAACATGTCTGATACCCGTTAAAGGGAATACCTAGAGGGGCCCATAGTTCACATCATTCAGACCTATGTCAAAGGTACAATAAAAGAGCACCATAACTCCATATTGGAATTATGGTGCAAATCTAAAAGAGGGGCCCGCACCGAAGGTGTGGGAGGGAGTGAGCGTAGCCAACGCCTGAAGAACCTTAACTCCGAGCCGCGACAAAATGATATAGGAGAGATCCGCGAGCAACACACCTGCAAGAAATCGGGCAAAAACTCGTGGGTGTGAGGGAATATGGCGTGGTGATGTGTGTTATTTGTCGACTTTTGCTGGCGTCATATGGGAAAAAGCGTGTTAAGCGAGCAGAATCGTGCAGTAACGCCTGTGGTTTACCGGTTTTTGCTGGCGTCGAGTAGGGAACAGTATGATAAGTGAGTGATGATGTTTAGTGCTGGGGAAGTAGTGAAAGTCTTATGTGAGATATTGCAGCAAAGGGGTTTTAGTATTATTTTTGCCAATAAGATAATTCTGAAATTATGCACGAAAAATTCATAATATACCAGATGTTGCCAAGACTTTTCGGCAATAAAAACCCTGAATGTGTTTTCAATGGAACACTTGCTGAAAACGGATCTGGAAAATTTGGAGACATTACTGCTAAAGTCCTTAAGGAACTTAAAGAACTGGCTGTAACCCATGTCTGGTACACCGGGATAATACGTCACGCTACTGATGGCGATACAACAGCCAAAGGTAAGGCTGGCTCACCTTATGCCATCAAGGATTACTACGATGTAAACCCATATATGTCGAAGGTCCCATTCAAGAGGATGAGGGAGTTCGAATCTCTTGTGTCTCGTACACATAAGGCTGGACTTAAGGTAATTATAGATTTTATACCTAACCACCTTTCACGTGAATATGATTCAAAGACTGCCCCCTTCGGTGATGACAACTTCTACCCAGGACGTATTCATGACGGTGATTGGACAGATACCGTAAAGCTTAATTACGGCTCACGTGACACCTGGACCAAAATGAGGGATATCCTTATGTTTTGGGCAGCCAAAGGGGTGGACGGATTCAGATGTGATATGGTCGAGTTGGTGACAGTAGATTTCTGGGAGTGGTGTATCCCCCAATTGAAAGAGGCCTATCCAGGGATTATATTCGTGGCAGAGATCTACCAGCCACACAACTACCATCCTTACATTACACGTGGCGGTTTTGACTATCTCTACGACAAATCTGGCTTTTACGACACACTCAGGGCAATATCTGCCGGCCAGACCTGGGCATCATCACTTACCTCCGTATGGCAGAGCCTTGGCGATTTCCAGCCAAATATGCTTAACTTCCTGGAGAACCACGACGAACAGAGGGTCTCTTCTGATTTTTTTGTAGGAGATCCACACAAGTCACTGGCCATGCTTTATACATCGCTGCTGTTTAATACAGCACCTTTCATGATATACTTCGGTCAGGAACTTGGTGAACGTGGCATGGAGATGGAAGGGTACAGTGGAGTGGATGGACGTACTACTATCTATGATTTCTGGAGCCTCTCTTCGGTAAGAAGATTTCTTAATGGCATAGACTCGGGTGACCCATATAAAGAGCTGAATGACAGTGAACGAGAGATCTTATCCACCTACCGTATGCTGATGAAAATGGCAATGACCAAAGACTCTTTCCGCATCGGCAAGACTTTCGATCTGATGTATGCAAATCCCCAATCTGGGCATTTCGATCCACGTTATCACTATGCTTTCCTTCGCTCAGACGAAAAAGAGATTTACCTGGTTACCGCCAATTTTTCACAATGGGATGCCAATATCAGAATCAATATTCCACAGGAGGCATTAGATTACCTGGGAATATCTGGTGGCGCCAGTCAGATTTCTGTCTCGGTCGGAGCATACAACGGTAATGTAACCAATCTAACCAGTATAATCGGAAGTTCCTCAGGACAAATCTAAAGGCGACGATTATTTTATCTCTTTTCCGAAAGGAATTACTGCGAGAATTCCCATCTTGAAGTGCTGTATGCCGAATGGAATACCAATGATGGTAAGGCAGCATGCGATTCCGAATCCGAAGTGAAGAAATGCTATTTCAATACCACCGAGGAGGATCCATAGGATGTTCATGAATATCGAGAGGCATCCATTGTCATTGTTGCCTGATACCACTTCTCTTCCGAAAGGCCAGATAGCAAATCCTGCCATCTTCATCAGTTGGAGTCCAAATGGTATACCGATGATAGTGATGCAGAAAATGAGTCCAATCACTACATAGTATGCTGAAATGACAAGTCCACCCATTATCAGCCATAAAATGTTTCCAAGAGTTTTCATAGTAATAAAGTGTTTATATTGAACAAAATAGTCCTACCATAAATGGGACTGAAAAATCTACCAGAAATCCATGATAGACAGATATTACAGCTATCTCATCACCACATGACTGACGTATAACCGGAAGGGTGCTGTCTGCTGTGGTGGCGCCCCCTGCAGCGATAGGGGCGAGGGGCCCGGCAATTCTGGGGAGGAATGGTGCCGATATCAGTGTAATTATCTCTCTGATGACATTTGCAAGCAGGGCAATGGTCCCGAGCTCCACCCCTTTGCTTTCAGCTATGAGGACGCTGGACAATGAATAGTATCCCTGCCCGGACCCGACTGCCAGTAGATGGGTAAGGGGGAAGGGTAATACAAGCGACAAAATTGATACTGCTACCAATGTCCCCAAAATGGTGAAAACCGGGAGCAGCAGCACCTTCTTGTCAAAGCGGGAAAGGTCCTGAAGTATATTTTTATTGTGCCCTATGCTGATGCCTATGCATACTATCATAACGCATAGAGTGCAGAAAGACAGTTTTTCCGGCAAGGTAATATTGCCCAACAGATCAAAGTAGCCGATCAGTACACCAGCAGCAAAGAATCCCAAAATGGTGAAACTGCCCTTGAGGGGCTCTAAAAGGGAGATTCTTTCACCGGAGGCATTGCGCGGAGCGCTGTGTTTCAGATGGCACCATCGGGCAAGTAATGCTGATGCAATGCAACTGCCGGTTATAGCCGTTAGTGCAATTGCAAACGCTGTGAGACCCAAGGTGGGTAGTGCGGAGACTATATTGGGATTGCCCCCCATTTCAATGCCCAGGAGGAACAGCAATAGCCATACTGTGAAAACGACCAGACGATCTATCCATCTGAGTGCAAAGCGTCTGAGAAGAATTCCGGCCCCAATGCCGGTGAGCATGCAGCCGATGACGGTAAACATCGCTCCGGATGATTAGATGTGGTCCGGGTAATCCGGGAAATATTTGTTCATGATGGAGGCATAAGTGCCATTCTTCTCCAGATTGAGAAGGCCATCATTGAACATGCGGATGAGTGAAAAATTCTCCGACTTGTTCACTGCCATATTGAAAGTGAATTGAGCATCACCTTTGAAAGCGAGATCAAGGTCTGCTCCTTTTGAATGGATACGGTAGTGGATAAGAGGATATTCCTCCAAAATCACATCTGCATTGCCATTGAGGACAGCTGCAAAAGCATCATCCACTTTTTCGTATGGTGTTACTGTGAAACCTATGCTGTCTTTGAGAAATGATGCGTACTCATGCACTGTTGTGCCGCTTTTGCAGACCACTTTTTTGCCTTTGAGATCCTCCATAGAAGAAACCCCGGTAACCCCTTTCTTTACTGCTGCCGCAATGGCTGAGCGGAAGTAAGGGTGGGTGAATTCCATCCCTTCCCAACGCTCTGTTGTCATGGTGATGAGTGAAATTGCACCATCAAATTTTGGGATGAATTTGTCGAATTGTCTCATAATTTCACCGAACTCCATTGGGACAAGCTTCACGTTGAAACCCTGGTTTTCGGCAATGGCCTTGATAAGCTCCACCTCGAATCCGGTGAGCTCGCCGTCAGCGTCGAGGTATCCAAATGGCTCGGCTGAATCTGAGCAGACAATAAGGAGATTTCTGGTTTTATCATTGTCGCATGACACAAGTGCCAATGCTGCAAAAATTGCTAGTACGATAAGTGAAATTTTCTTAAAACAGTGCATAATTTTCGGAGTTTTCCCTAAGCATTAAATTTTCGTGCCAAAAATCGTAAAAATTTGTAGATTTGCCAAGAGAAAGAGACTAATATGGCAGATAATTATTTGGAAAAACGTTATGAGGAGCTTTTCAATGGGGCAGGTGCTCCGAAGAAAAGGTCTCCCAGAAAGGGGAATCCATCCCTTGATTCATTGCTTTTGAAAAATAGGAGCTACCGTGGCTATGATGAGAGCTATGTAGTTACAGAAGAGGAACTTCGCGAGATGGTGAAGGTGGTTACAAAGGTCCCTTCCGCCAAGAACCAGCAAGTTCTCAGATTCAAGTTGGTTACACGTGCCACAGGGGGCGAAATTGTCCTCAAGCATACCAAATATGGTGGAGCACTTCCTGAACTGCACCTCCCTTTTGAGGGGACTGCACCCTATGCGTTCATAATCGTATGCTCTACTGTCCCCGAAGGGAAATGGGTTGATATTGACCTAGGTATTGCAGCCCAAAGCATTCTGCTGAAATGTGTGGAGATGGGACTCAATGGGATTTGTATAGGTGCTTTTAACAAACAGGAACTGATCTCTGCTTTCAATTTGAAATATGAGCCTGTAATGGTGCTTGCAATAGGGAAAGGCGCAGAAAAGATCCAGCTTCTCTCCATCCGTGAAGATGAGGGGCACAGTTATTTCCGCGATAAGGGGATTCATTATGTCCCCAAAGTGCAGCTCGACGATCTTCTAATGTAGAAATTCCGATTAAAAGTGTAATTTTGCGCTAAATGAGAAAAATGCGTCCGATCAACTCTCTCCTGTTGGCTGTGGCAGCTTTTCTGGCTGTTGCATCGTGCAGTACCACCAAAGTGGTGCCAGAGGGGTCGTATAGACTTGTTGACAACGCAGTGACCATTACCCAGAGTATCGGGGAATATCCGAAAAATCTCCCTTCAGACATTTCCAACTATATCAAACAGAAACCGAACTCCTATTTTATCGGGCATTGGAATCCATTCATATATGTATACAACTGGACCAACGGCAAGGGGAAAGGTTGGGACAAATTTGTACAGAAACTTGGTCAGGCACCTGTTATTTTTGACCCTGCACAGGTTTCTTCCAGCATCACCAACATGGAGACCCACCTCAAGTATCTCGGATACTACAGTTCAGATGTTACCGATTCCATTTCGGCATCCAGGAAAAAGGTAAAGGTGAACTTTAAAGTCAATTTGGGAAAGCAGTACCCGATTGTAGATATCAAATATGACATAAAGGATACACTGCTCCGTAGAATTTATATGGAGGATATTTCCAATTCTTTGATTACTAAAGGTATACCTGTATCTGAAAAGACTTTGGATGCAGAGTCAGAAAGGGCCACGGAGCTATTCAAGGAGAATGGATATTACAGTTTTTCCAAGAACTATTTTTTCTTTACTGCAGATACAATAACGGTTCGTGATTCAGCTGTTCTGGAGATATCTATAAAGGATTATACCCGAAATGAACTTGAACGCAATGCCAAACCGCACCAGCAATTCAGAATAGGGAAAGTTACCATATATCCTGTTTCAGATGTGCTGAGATACCGTGCAGCGCTGACCAAAAAGATAGAGCCCGAACTGGATACCCTTCAGGTAGGGGAAAACATGTATGTCCTCTATGACAAGAAACTCACCATAAGACCTGCGATTCTTACCAAGATGAATAGGGTGGTCCCCGGTGATCTGTATAAAGCCAGTGTTGTCAACAATACCTACCAGCGTTTTTCAAACCTTAACCTCTACAGTAGCGTGAGTCTCTCACTGGACCAGACTGCATCAGATACAGTAGACTGCAACATCAGGCTTGTACCTGCCAAAATACAAGGGTACAAGCTCAATCTGGAGGCATCCACCAACTCTACAGGGCTGATAGGTATTTCACCTGCTCTCTCATATTACAACAGAAATATATTCAAAGGAGGCGAGTGGTTGAACCTTTCATTTTCAGGTAACTTCCAATTTGGAGTCAAGGATCCGGTGCGTTCCACAGAATTCGGTACATCGGCAACACTCAGTCTCCCCACATTCTTCCTCTTCCCTGACAGTTTCTTCTCCAATGTGATTCCACGTACTGATTTCACATTGGCATATAACTATCAGCAACGCCCTGAATACACCAGGAATATGATTACTGCCCAGTATGGTTATAGCTGGAACAGTGTCTCCAAGAAATGGATGTTCCAGATCAATCCGGTCAGGGTCAACATTGTAAAGATGTCAAATTTGAGCCCTACCTTCTATGAAATGATACAAGACCCTTTTGTCAAGGATTCATACATAGACCACTTTGACCTGGGTGGAAGGTACTCGGCTTCATACTATTCAGACCCTTCAATCAACCCCAAGCACTCCAATTACAAGTTCAATGTAAAAATTGATCTTGCAGGCAATCTGCTGAGTGCCTTCAACAAGTTGATGCCCACTGACTCTACTGGCAGCAGAACCATTTGGGATTCCCCATATGCACAGTATGTCAGGGGTGAAGCCTCATATTCCTATACCTGGAAATTCGGCAAAAAGGAGCGCATGGCTGTGGCAACCAGATTTTTGGCAGGTGCCGGTTTTGCCTACGGCAATTCCAATGCACTCCCTTTTGAGCAACTCTTTTGGGCCGGAGGTTCCAACAGCTTGAGAGGTTGGCATACCAGATCAATAGGCCCTGGTGTCAGCCCAATGGACACTGCTGTCTCTATTCCCAACCAGACAGGTGATATGAGACTTGAGGCAAATCTGGAATTGAGATTTCCACTCTTCTGGCTACTGAACGGAGCACTTTTCTTCGATGCAGGTAATATTTGGGTCAAGAGGGAGCTGGAGGCAGAAAAGAATTTCCTTGACGGCATTGCATTCAATACCGGTTTGGGGCTTCGCCTGGACATTCAGTTTGTAGTGGTGAGATTTGACTGGGGTATAAAATTGAGGGAGCCTTCTGTACAAGCATGGTATGGTCCTGATGATTGGTTCAATCGGGGAGGTTATGCATTCCAATTCGGTATCGGTTATCCATTTTAAATATATATGAGAAAGAGACATACAGTAGCGTTGATTTATGACTTTGACGGGACACTCTCTCCCGGCAATATGCAGGAGTTCGGTTTTATTCAGGCCATCGGAAAAGATCCAGAGACCTTCTGGAGAAAGAGTTCAGAGCTTTCACACAGTCAGGATGCGAGTGAGATTCTAAGCTACATGAAACTGATGCTGGATGAAGCAAAGGCTTCCAATATCCAGATCCGTAGGGAAGATTTCAAGAAATTCGGCTCCAAGATCCCTCTCTATGATGGTGTCAAGGAGTGGTTTGCTATGGTAAACAGATATGGTGAGTCAAAAGGTGTCAATATAGAGCACTATATCAATTCTTCAGGTCTCCAGGAGATGATTGAGGGAAGCATCATATACCACGAATTCAAGAAGGTGTTTGCCTGCTC
>JAZRHK010000109.1:0-1057 GCA_045644725.1 Candidatus Coprenecus sp.
CCGTACCCTTACGGCGCAGTGGAAACCGTGCGAGATAATCTCGGCCGACAGCCGTCAGGTATACCGTGGTATGGATATAGGAACCGGCAAGGACCTATCAGAGTACGGCGAGGTGCCCGCACACCTTCTGGATATAGTGGACGCCGGCACAAAATACAACATCTTTGAATACCAGAAAGATTTTTCAAAAGCCTACACCAATATCCTGGAGAGGGGTTGCTTCCCTATAATCTGCGGAGGATCAGGTCTCTACATTGAGGCGGCCACCCGTGGATATGAACTCTATGAGGTTCTTCCCGACGAAGACCTCAGATCCCGTCTGGAACCAAAACCCATGGAGGAACTGGTGCAGATGCTCAAGGAGCTGAAGGCAGCAAAGGGGGTAAAACCCCATAATGATACCGATTGGGATACCAAGAAGAGGGTGATTAGGGCAATTGAGATAGAGATGGCCCAGACGGAGCCCCGCGCTCCACTTCCGTTGCCGCAGAACGTTCTCTTTATAGGTGTGAGTGTAGACCGCGATACCCGTAATGCCAGGATAGATGCCCGCCTGGAGGCAAGGCTGCAGGAGGGGATGGTTGAGGAGGTAAAACGGCTGCTGGATGGCGGCATACCTGCAGAGGACCTTATTTATTACGGCTTGGAATACAAGTTCCTTACCCAGTATCTTATAGGAGAGCTCTCGTATGAAGAGATGGTAAGCGGCCTCCGTACTGCTATCCATCAGTTTGCCAAGAGGCAGATGACCTGGTTCAGGGGAATGGAGAGGAAAGGTGTTGAGATTCATTGGGTGGAGAGGTAGGCCGCAGGGAAGAAAATAAGATAAACTGTCGGGAAGAAAATTTAAAAATATATGACTATGAAGAACATTTTTAAGCTGATTCTTGTGGCGGCGGCCATGATGGTTTCTGCTGGTGCTTTTGCACAGAAGGCTTCCGAGTTGAAGTATTATGATGTGAGGGAACTGGGGCTTCCGGTTCTTGGAAAGGGTTTCCAGGATTGTGTGAGGGAGAATGATACAATAAGTGACGGATTCTACACCCGTCTTCCTGCC
>JAZRHK010000110.1:0-1025 GCA_045644725.1 Candidatus Coprenecus sp.
CCGGGCAGAGATCATATTCTGCTGCCACTTTTTCAAAAATCTCATGTAAATCATCTGGGATTCCGTCATCCTCAGTGATAATCGGATGACTTGGACTGCTCTGATCTGATGCCAGAGCTGTGATGTGGCCTGTCAGATATAGGCCGAGCATCAATCCCCCCACAAAAATTATTAAACTTTTTCCATAATTGCAGAGGATCCTTCCCCCGGATCTTCTGCCCCCTCGATTTTGCATATGTCCTCCTCTACTTTTCGTCGGAAAAATAATTCGGATCGACTCCCAGAAATCTGCAATACTTGAACAGCTCCTCCGGAGTCATTTTCCTTTTACCCGACATTGTTGCGGAGACTTTCGGCTGGCTGATCCCTGTCCCTTCAACGACAGCTTTCTGTGGGATCTTCCTTCTCTTGATCTCCCTGGCCACGTTCTCATAGACCATTTTCTTTGCTCCTCCGTAATATTGACATCTGAATTTCTGATGTATTAATATTAGACCTCATTTTAACAGTGCTCAATAATGCAAAATGACGAAATTGTGTAGACGATTGATTCATCTGATATCCGAGATTAAAATATATTTAAACTCAATTCCGAATATGGCATAATTCGACTTTTTAAAATCAGTTTTATTGATTTTGGGTTGGTTTTTGTTGTGAAATTTGCACAAGAGGATGATCGAATGAACATAGGTGAACAGATTAAGAATTTCAGATTATTGAGACGGATGTCTCAGGCCGATGTGGCCAAAGTAGTCCACCGCAGTCCTAACGTGATATCGAACTGGGAGCGAGGACTGAATACTCCCGATGTGGAGATAGTGGATCAGCTCTGCGAGCTATTCAAGGTCACACCCAACATGATGTATGGATGGGACACCTGCCCGGAGCTGGAGGAGTTTTTGAGTGATAAAAAACGGATGATCCAGGAGCTCGACGATCTGCTTGATCAAAAGGAGCAGCTGGAGAGACAAATAAAAGAATATGGTGAAAGAATAAGTCGCAGGAGATGATCCTGCGACTTTGCT
>JAZRHK010000111.1:0-13940 GCA_045644725.1 Candidatus Coprenecus sp.
TAAAGAAAGAACTTTCCTCAGGAAGAGTACCAGAATCTGAGACTACTGCAAAAGCATTCATTTGAAGGCAGTTGAAGTCGTGGAATCCGAGCGGTTCCTGACGAATGACACCTGGATCAAGCTGGAATCCTGATGCCTCAAGACGATTACGGCTGCGTGGATGACAGCTGTATAGAATCGGCATATCGTATTTCTCTGCCATTTTGTTAATTGCTGTGAAGAGAGAGATGAAGTTCTTCTCAGTATCAATATTCTCCTCGCGATGAGCTGAAAGAAGAATATACTTTCCTTTCTCAAGTCCCAGGCGTTTGTGTACATCTGAGTTTTGTATTTCCTCCAAATTCTCATGAAGTACCTCTGCCATCGGAGACCCTGAAACGTATGTTCTCTGAGGTGCTACACTGCTGGCATTAAGGTAACGTCTAGCATGTTCACTATAACAAATGTTGACATCTGAGATAATATCAACAATCCTTCTGTTAGTCTCTTCTGGAAGACACTCATCAAAGCAACGGTTACCTGCCTCCATATGGAAGATAGGGATATGAAGTCTCTTCGCACCAATCACAGAAAGGCATGAGTTTGTATCACCGAGGACAAGTACTGCGTCTGGTTTGATCTGAACCATAAGTTTGTATGATGCATTGATAATGTTACCCATTGTTGAGCCAAGATCATCACCTACTGCATCCATATATACTTCAGGATCTGCAAGTTTAAGGTCACGGAAGAATACACCATTGAGGTTATAGTCGTAGTTCTGACCTGTGTGGGCAAGAATACAATCAAAGTATTTACGACACTTGTTGATTACGGCTGCAAGACAGATGATTTCGGGTCTTGTGCCAACAATTATCAAAAGTTTGAGACGGCCATCGTTCTTAAACTGGACGTCGCTATAGTTTGTTTTTAATTCCATTATTCTACTGGTAAGAAATAAGTATCTGGTTTCCTTGGGTCGAAGATCTCGTTGCAGTACATTACTGTCACGAGGTTTTCGGTTTCTGAGAGATTGATGATATTGTGAGTGTAGCCCGGAAGCATGTGAACTGCTTCAATCTTATCACCGCTAACCTCAAAGTTAAGAACTTCATCAGAGTCTATTCTTCTCTGCTGAATGAGTCCGTGTCCACTTACTACAATAAAGAACTCCCATTTGGTGTTATGCCAATGTTGTCCTTTTGTAATACCTGGTTTGCTGATATTGATGCTTACCTGACCACAATTGAGAGTGTGCACAAGTTCTGTAAATGAACCTCTATCATCAACGTTCATCTTCAAAGGGAAAGATACTTTCTCCTTTGGAAGATAACTTAGATATGTGCTATAAAGTTTCTTTGCAAGTGAGTTCTCTGGAATCTCTGGAATCATGAGAGTCTTTGGCTGATCTGCAAAGCTGTAGATCATATCTACGATTTCTCCGAGAGTGGTCTTGTGAGTGATTGGGCAATAGCAATATCTACCGTTTTCTGTTGGGACTGTATCAACACCGTCAAACTCGCACCTGTGTGCCTCACCTTTTAAAGCAGCAATCATTTCATCAACAAGGTCATCAATATAGAGAAGTTCCATCTCTACACTTCTGTCATTAACCTGTATTGGGAGATCATTTGCGATATTGTTGCAGAAAGTGGCAATGGCAGAGTTGTAGTTTGGTCTGCACCACTTGCCAAAAAGGTTCGGGAAACGATATACAAGTGCTTTTGCTCCTGTTTCTTGACCATATTCAAACATCAATTCTTCACCAGCCTTCTTGCTCTTTCCGTACTCACTTGTACCAAAACGACCTGCAAGAGTAGCTTGAATCGAACTTGATATCATCACCGGACAATTGTTGCCGTACTTTTTTAGAGTATCAAGAAGCACTGATGCAAAACCGAAGTTACCCTTCATGAAGTCTTCCTGATTTTGAGGCCGGTTTACACCCGCCAGGTTGAATACGAAGTCGCAATCTCTGCAGTAACGATCAAGTTCTTCCGCTGTAGAGTCGATGTCGTACTCATATACTTCAGAGACAGTAACGTCTTCGTAGCATTTGGCTTTGCCTGCTTTTATATTATTAAGTTGGGCGCAAAGGTTTTTACCAACAAATCCTTTGGCACCTGTCACTAGTATCTTCATAATTATTCTGAGCGGATGTCTCTTGCTTTTGCTCTTGGAATAAGTCCAAGGTCCTCCTGTATGAAGCGGAGTCTCATGAGCTGTTCTTTCATGCCTTCAACATCGAGACGGCCAGTGTTGTGTGAGTGGTAGTCTTCAATCTTTGACATGTCTTCGTTTCCTTCTGTGAAGAATTTGTCATAGTTAAGGTCACGGTTGTCGCAAGGGATGCGGTAATAGTTACCCATATCGATTGCTTTTGCCATTTCTTCACGTGTCACAAGCGTTTCATAAAGTTTCTCACCGTGACGGGTACCGATAACCTTAACTTCTGTTTCACCGTAAACTGGATCCATCTTGCTGTAGATCTGCTTAAGCGCTTCAGCAAGAACTTCAAGAGTTGCAGCAGGTGCTTTCTGAACGAAAAGGTCTCCGTTGTGACCGTGTGTGAATGCATAGATTACAAGGTCAACCGCATCATCAAGTGTCATCATGAAACGTGTCATGTTAGGGTCAGTGATAGTGATTGGTTTTCCCGCCATGATCTGCTCAACCCATAATGGAATTACGGATCCGCGTGAGGCCATTACGTTGCCGTAGCGGGTGCAGCAGATTGTAGTTGCAGCACCTTCGCCAAGTTCACGTCCCTTTGCAATAGCAACTTTCTCCATAAGTGCTTTTGATATGCCCATTGCATTGATAGGATATGCTGCTTTATCTGTAGAGAGTACTACTACATTCTTTACACCATGCTCTATTGCTGAAAGAAGGACATTATTGGTTCCAACTACATTGGTCATAGTAGCCTCCATTGGGAAGAATTCACATGAAGGAACTTGTTTTAGTGCTGCGGCTGCAAATACATAGTCAACACCGCGCATTGCAACATCAACAGACTCTCTGTTACGGACATTACCTATATAGAATTTAACCTTCGATGCAACCTCAGGATATGCAGACTGAAGATGATGTCGCATATCATCCTGTTTCTTTTCATCTCTAGAAAATATACGAATCTCTTTGATATCAGACTCCAAAAAACGGCGCAATACTGCATTACCGAAACTTCCTGTTCCTCCTGTAATGAGGAGAATCTTGTCCTTGAAAATAGACATAGTTAATTTGATTTACTGTTTACTTGGTCTGCCACAGACCTATTATGTTATTAATTATTTTTCTTCTTCTACCGGTACTTCCCATTTAATAGGGAGATTGATTCCTTGGCCGACGAGCCAGTCAAATCCTAAAACGATTCCACATCCAAGGATAGCTCCGAGGAATGTCCAGATAACGAGGATTTGAGGCCTATTAGGTTTGGCTTTTTTATAAGGGACTACTACAGGCTTGACGGCTGTAAGAACAGGGGTGTCCTCTTTTACCTGTATGTCAGCCTGGAGGAGCTGTTTGGCCATCTCTGTGTAGATGGTGTTGGCCATTTCGTATTCTGAGGTAAGGCGTTCGAGCTCTGTGCGGGCTTTGGCTGATGAGATGACACGGTTTGCATCCTGGAAAGTAGCGAGGGCAAGCTGTTTGGCTTCATAGTCAGCCTTTTTCTCTTCATAACGCTCCTGGATAAACTCCATCTGAGTTTTAGCCTTGTCGATCTTGAACTCAGTCACATATTTACCAAGAAGGTCAAATGTGATCTGGCAAAGCTGGGCTGCAGCCAGGGCTTCACCCATATTGGTAGTGATGGTGATATACCCTTTCTTCTCCTCCAATGTCATTGAGATAGCCTTGCTCAGCTCTTTCGCACACTCAAATTCATCCTTTGTATAATACTTCAAGGTATTTCCCGAAGGTACTGCCACTGATGTGGTATCTTCTCCCCTTATCGCTTTAAGGATTACAAAAGGGAGACCTATAGTGTATTTTTTAACAACACCTAAAACTGATGTTTTCTTATACTCCGGATTGGTATAATAATCAATCAGAGCGATAGGCTCTTCCCACTCCTGGAATCTCACCTTTGAGTACATCAGGTCCTTTTTGAAGTCAATGTTATCAAGGATCTGGGGGTACATATTTGGTGAAAGCGACTCAGCAGATGACATGTCACCAAGATTGATACCGGCCATCGCTGCGAGTGATGAGAGGCCGCCTGATGCACCTTTTTTTGCACTTTGAGGTACAAATGTCACACTTGAGGTATATACCTTAGGTGAGAAGAGGGCTATGAAAAGGCCAAGTACCATAAAGCAGCCGGTAACGATAAGGATAAGTTTCCTCTTGTCCCAAAGTCTCTTTACTATCGCCAGGATATCTATCTCCTGCTCCTCTTCGTAATGGGGTATATTTTGATTTTGTTCGTTCATAAGAATTGTAATTTATTAAATTCTTAAATTATTGCTTCAATACACTTATCATACTAACCACCATAGTAGCTACCGACGCAGTAGATGAAGCGATAGACATAATCTCAGCAGCTGAGACGCGCTGCATCTGCTCTTTGCTCTTGACAGGGACTACTATTTCGCATCCGGGTTCCACTTTATATTTAGATGTTCCTTTGCGAGACACATTGCCGTTCATATATACGATATATGTGTTTTTCTTGATTGCCCCTTTGGTATAACCACCGGCCATATTGATATAGTCCTTTGGTTTCATTGATGGGTTAAATGTTACAACATTTGTATATAGGACGCCACCTGAAATTTTGACTGTATTGTTCATTTTGGGGATATTGATTATGTCCCCCTCTTGAAGTACTACGTCTGCATAAGATCCAGGATTGTCAATGGCTGCCTGAAGATCAATACCCACATTGTATCTGTCATTTCTGTCTATCTGCTCTATCATAGTCGAGTCTACCCCAGCCTGGCTAATTGCCATCTTGCGTGCGGTGACAGCCCTTTTATACTCTGCATCTGTGAGTTTTCTCTCGATAGTGGCACCTTTGATGTATGCATCCCTGTTTGCACCACCGGCTTTCCTGATAACATCAGATATCCTCACCACGTTCTTCTCCACTACATACGTACCGGGGAAGTTAACCTCACCAGCCACAGTGATTGTCTGTTGTTTCTTATAGTTGGGGGCTACCCTTACAAAGACTATGTCGTATGGAGCCAACTCAAAGTCTACATCCTGAGGGTTCTCAAGAAGATTGAAGTTATATACTGTGGAAATGGTTTCGCCGGCCACTTTATCGCCGTCATTTACATTACGGCGGGCTACATCAATATTTGATTTGGCAGCACCGACAGTGAAACCGCCTGACAGTAGGATAACATCACCGAGGGTCATACCGGGTCTGAATACGAAGGTATCAGGCTTGTTGATTTCTCCGAATGTATATACCAATGTTCTCTTCTCCAATTCCCTATGGGCAAAAATCCTGATGGAATCATCAGGCATAAGCATCACCTCTTCTGTTCCTTCAAGTACATTCTTTACACTGAAGTGAAGGGCAATGGTATCACGTCTCTCGTTGAATCTCTGGATGTAACCGCGCTCTTGATATACATCATCCTTAACACCACCTGCTGCAGCGATAAGTTGTTGCAATGTATTCAATGTATCAGAAATTGCATATGAACCCTGGTGCCATACGGAACCTTGGATATAAACCCTGTTTTTGTTGTCCTGGATATTGGTCATCACTGTGAGTGAGTCCCCGTCAAGCAACTGGAATGAGGCGAAGTCCCTCCCTATGACATCGAAACTCTCTGCCCTCTCTCCACTCTTGCGGGTGATGTGGATCCTTTGGACATTTGCATTGCCAGTAAAGCCTCCTGAATACTCGAGGAGTTTGGATACTGTCTCGCCGTTGGTCATTTCATAGGTCATTGGGCGTTTGACCTCACCAGCCACTTTCACAAGGTTTGTATATGCACCCACCTTGATAAGGTCATTGTCCTCAAGTCTCACATTTGACTGGAAGTCTCCGTCAAGCATGAATTTATAGAGGTCAAAGGTCTTGAAAAGCTTGTTATTGCGGTATATTTTGATATTTCTTACAGAACCGATATCGGATGGACCACCAGCCATATAGAGTGCTGATGTAACTGTCGCAAGTGATGGTAGTGTGTATGTTCCAGGTCTCTTGACATCGCCCACTACATTTATGGCAAATGAACGGATACGTCCCAATGACAATCTGATGAAAGTATTTGGCTCATCAGCTATAATACCGGAAAATATCTTGCCCAGCTGTATTTTAAGGTTCTTCTCTGCCTCCTGGATGGTCTGGCCTGCCAGATATACCGGACCTAAGTCAGGAACTGTGATGCTCCCCTCCGGTGAAATCTCCTGGGTGAGGTTTTGGTAGACTGCACCCCAAATATCAATCACCACCTCATCACCTGCTGCAAGTTTGTAGTTGGCTGGAGTAGGGATATTGTAGCTTGGGAGGAAGTTCATCTGCTGTGACTCGAAGATGGCGTGTCCGTAGATCTTGTTTTCTTGTTTTTCCACAAGCAAAGGCATCTGTTGCAAGTCATATCCAAGTGCCAATGAATCCTGGACAATTGGATTGGTTTTGGGAGCTCTTTCCACAGATTTCACTGTAGCAGTCTGTGTCTGTGCTGAACCACCCTGATGTTTCCCGATCATAGCATTGATCTCTGCTTCACTGTACCCTTGGGCACGGGCCATCTTCTTGGCCATCTCTATCTCAGCTGCACTCTGCGCTAAAAGTGAGAAAGAGATGAACAATGCACCAATAGTAATTGCTAATGTTCTAAGTTTCATTTTGTCTGATTGTGTTATTTATTATTCTAATGCCATCTATTGAATTCCTGAATCACATCCACTACCCTCTTCACCATCTTCTCTATCCCGTCCATCACCTTCGCAGTCCTGTTTATCTTGGCCACATTGGCCCTTATATTGCGGGAATGTTCTGCAAGTGATTGGGCAGCGAGTTTGAGCTTATTGATCAGCTCCTCCTCATTCTGGGCTATAAGTGCCCTCTCAGCATCACGCAAGTCATGTATCAAATTTTCCAGAAGAGCCACATCCTCATATGAGCTTCTCTTCACAAATCTCTCATTGTCTAGTGATGCCAACGCTTTTCTAATCTCTTTGAGAGTCCACTCTCTATCTTCGTATGGAATCATATATCTCTATTGCCAATCTGTTGAGAGTCTCAAAATCTTCAGCCAGGTTCTCCCCGTTATCCCCCTTCTCCATCTCCAGCACAAGCTTATGGTGTGCGTTTTTTACTGCCCTCAGAGCTGAGACTGCCCTGTTTCTAATTTGTTTTACAGAACCCATCTTCTCCACAAGCAGCACATATTCCCTGTCGTGTCCTATCTGGGGCGGGAAACCTCCCTGTGACATCGCCATGGTGTATGCCCTGTAGCTAGCCTCCAGTCCTGCTGATTCGTTATCTATGAGTTCTTTCAGTGTACTGCTCTTAAGTATTGATACCAGACTGTCTGTACATTCTGCCACCAGCGTGTCCCCGAGCTATACAAACTCTTTTACATATTTTGCCTGGCGGAATTTGTTTATGTTTTCAACCAGATAGCCGAATGTCTTTCCGGCTGTTTTGCTTATCCCTTCTGGTATCTCTGTTCCGAAAAGTTCGTTATGCCCGATTATCAAAGAATCCACTCCCCTTCCCAATCCTCTGAACTCTCTCCCTGCCGCTTTCCAACGCTCCTCATTGGCCATACTCTTCAGTGCTTTGAAGTAGCTGTTAAGGATTCCGACATAGACATCTGCTTTTGCAGCCCTGTTTTTATCCTTTATGGAAGCCTCGGCTACTGCTTGGATCTCATTGAATCTCGCCTCAGGAGATGCAAATGATGCTGCGTAGAAAAGCCCTCTCTCAAGTCTGATCTCTGACAATGTCCTGAATATTGCGCTTGGCGCTGAAGTGAGGGTATCACCCTTTATGGCCAGATTCTCTATTCTCTGAAGCTGCGACTTTGACAATACGGTACACGAACATGCAAGTGCTGCTGCGGCCAAAGCCAGTATGAATATTTTAATGATCTTCAGATTCATCTGTAATTTTCTCTACGCTTGCACTGGGTAATGCAGGTGTTGCTACTGCCACAAGGCCAAGGATCTTCACCACTACCCTCTTTTCATGCCTGCCGGAGGTCCTCATAAAGACACCTTCAAGCCCTTTGAAAGCCCCTTCCAGCACCCTCACCTTATCGCCCTCCTTCAAGTCTATGTAGTCAGCATCGAGATATTTGATCTTCTCTGTCTCCTGGGAGGTGATGGCTATAAAGTTTGCCATATGCTCATCCCTTACATATTGGGGTCTCCTCTCTCCGTCCGGATCTGTTCCCATCAGATATCTCAGGTTAGGGATATCGCAAGTCTTGATGCTCTGTATCTTCTCTATGCTCGAGTGGACAAAAATGTAATTGTGCAGTGCCGCCTCTTTTCTCCAGATAAGCCTCCCTTTTACCAGTTTACGTACACGTTTCAGAGGCACATAAGTCTCGATTCCTTGCTCCTCCAATTGCTCCTGGGCTGCCAGTTCTCTCTGGTAAGTCACCCTCATTACATACCAGGCTACTCTCTGTTTATACGCTTTTTCGTTCATTACTGGGTGTAATTTGGGGTCATCGAAGACAAGCTAATACACTTATTTTCAATTATTTATACCCACCCTGTTGGGAATTTTGGGATTTTCGGACTTGATGGCACACCCAAAAATGAGTGTACACTTAATTACAAAGGTAAGTATTTTTATATTATAAAATACACCTTTCCGACAAATTATTTACCCTTTTTATCCTATTTTCAGAAAGTTGCAAATTCTCGCAAAATTTTGTATTATTGTAATAAATATTTAACAAAAAAACCATGTTGGATTTTAATAACACACAAATAGCCTTTTCATCCAAATCAAATGGTGAATTGCGTAATGCCCAGCTCCTTTTTACCGCTATTGCACACCCTTGGCTAGTCAAATGTGCCAAGGCAGCTTCCAATTTTGCCCTCAATATACACTTTCCCATCTCATGGGCAGTGAAACCTACCCTATACAAACAGTTCGTTGGTGGAGAGACCCTTCAGGACTGCCTCCCAATCATCTCGCACCTGAAGCAATACAATGTAAAGTCTACCCTCGATTTTTCAGCAGAGAGTGAGCAGACTCCCGAAGGGATTCAGGCTACATTTGAAGAGACTCTCCGCTCTATAGATTTTGCCCGTGGCAATGAGAACCTGGCTTACACAGTATTCAAACCATCTACTATAACTACAGATGAGTTACTATCCAAGGCATCTGAGAAGAGGGAACCCCTTAATGAAGCAGAACAGGCTGAATATGAGGAGTTCAAGAAACGTTTCTTCGCCCTTTGCCAGAGGGCATATGACAACAATGTACGCATCCTTGTGGACGCAGAGGATTACTGCTTCCAGGATGCCATCGACGAGCTAACCGACGAGGCAATGCGCATCTACAATAAAAAACGTGCAATAGTTTTTGCTACCCTGCAGATGTACCGTCATGACCGCATGCCATATCTCGAGAGGATATACAATGACGCAGTGGAAAAAGGGTATATCGCCGGTGTAAAATTTGTACGTGGCGCCTATATGGAGGCTGAACGTGAACGTGCAGCACAAATGGGTTATCCCGACCCTATCTGTCCAGACAAAGCCGCTACTGATGCCAATTACGACGCTGCGGTACAATATACTATTGAACATATCGACCGCTTCGAAATGTTCATGGGCACCCACAATGAGGAATCAAACTACAAGCTTGCCCGCCTGATGGATGAAAAAGGGATTCCGCACAACGATCCACGTATCTTCTTTGCACAGCTCCTTGGAATGAGCGACAATATCTCATTCAACCTCGCTGCAGCCGGTTACAACGTCACCAAGTATGTCCCCTACGCATCAGTTCGTGACGTCCTGCCTTACCTTATCCGCCGAGCAGAGGAAAACACATCAGTAGCAGGACAGACCGGTCGCGAGCTTACTATGATTAGAGCCGAAATTGCCCGCCGCAAGAGAGGATAAGTTTTCGCCACACAACATTAGCAATATTACTCGTATGTGCACCGACCCACATACGAGTTTTTTTCTCCCCCACCCGATCCGAAGTGCTTACTGTCCGAACAGGTGGTCATCTTCTACCGACCGTCACACAAGAAATCCGGCGAAAACTTGTAGGTGAGTGGTAAAAGTTGTACGAAAACGGGGGGGCCGGGACACACATACAAGAAATCCGGCAAAAACTCGTGGGTGCGTGGCAGAAAAGGCCGGAAAAGGGGTAATCCGCCGACCGTCATGCAAGAAATACGGCAAAAACTTGTGTGACGGTGTCGTTCTGGGCCGTAATCGGCTTGCTTCGAGGACACACATGCAAGAAATAGGGCGAAATCTTGCATGACGGTTTGTTTATAAGGCAAGGCATCGCTTCAGTCTTTCTCTACTTATGAATTTGGTTCTGAAATAGTGTTCTGCTATTTTGAATTTTTCATTGTCTGAAAGTTCATATATTGACTTACCGTTATATCTTTCTCTTACCATTGTATCTAATTCTTCACACAACTCTATATCAGTAATCGACCGATAGTTTTCTTTACCATTCTCATATTTCAACATTTTATCATAAGTGTCAACTTTAACGCCCGACTCTATATTGAGAAGATTTATTGGAGGGACACCATTACCATCTTTGTTTTGTTCATTATTCCACTCTTCAGATGATTTTCTGGTCATATAATACGAATATGCCCGTGGTGAGACAAATATGTTTTCCACTTGTGGTATGTCCAGTACACTTTCCCGAAGGAATACACCACTTGCTGTCATTTTATAAGAGTCCGGATAATCAGCATTTCTCCCAACATACTTAGTATATGAGCGTCTATTAGTCAACAGTGGTTCGTTGAAAAACTTACCCATCTCATTACGGAAAATAGAGTTGGCCGTAGAGTATGGGTATGCAAAAGGGATAGGAGCAACACCATGATGTAATGCATTTCTTAAAATATAACTTAACGCTGCCAACAGATGATTACATCCTACTACTTCCATATAAAAATGCTTATCCTCACCAAGCCTGCCATTACGTTTGTATTTAAAATTAAAATACTTTGAATAGGAATTTCTGAAATGGTACATCAGTGAATCGGGATCTTCAGTTTGGACGAGAAGATGACAGTGAGTTGACATGAATGATTCTACTAAACCAACAGATGAGGTCTTGTACAGTGCAACAGCAAAATAATTGAAACCGCGATTATAGTCTTCGTTATCTCTAAACAGAATCTCGTTATCAGATGATAAACACAGGTGATAATTTCTTTTCATAACACTTATTGTTTTAGATATTCTTACGCTTCCAGTATTCAACAGATATTTATAATAATGTATGAATTTGTGCAAACATAACGAGATAGGTTTAATTTTATTGACATAAAAGTAAAATTTTAACTATCACAAAAATTCTATAAAAATTTGCATATATGCAGAGCTTTCTGCGCTATAAGTAAGGATTACTGGTTTTGCAAAACACAACAGACGGCACTATATAGATGACTAGGCAGTTACAGAATCATTTGTAAAGATCTAAACCCTCAGCGAGGGTTCGCAAGAGTTTGATGGCTCTTGCTACCCCTCCACTGAGGAGGATGGTTATAAAAGTGGCACACCTTATATTTGAGTGTGCCACTTTTATGCTGCAGTTCGTTCAGTTTCGCACGATCGGCTGGTGCTCACTTCACTCACATCACCCCCAGTCCTCAGAGAACCCTCGGACATCCCCCTGAAAGGGGGTTGGGTACTCGTAACAGCATGACTCTGGGGGACACATGCTAGAAATCGGGCGAAAACTCTGTGACGGTGTCGTTCTGGGGCTGTATTGGGCTTGATCGAGGACACACACGCAAGAAATTGGGCGAAAACTTGTGTGACGGTGTCGTTTTGGGCCGTAATCGGCTTGTTTCGGGGACACACATGCAAGAAATCCGGCGAAAACTTGTGTGACGGTGTCGTTTTGGGATGTAATCGGGCTGCTACGGGGACACACATGCAAGAAATCGGCGAAAAACTTGTGGGTGTGTGGGAATAGTTGCCAGAACAGGTCGGGCATGACAAGTATCACTGCTCTGGCACGACGAATATTGGGATTGGAACAGGGGGGTCTGGCGGGGCGTCAAAACAAAACAAAAACCGCCACTGGCAGAGTGGCGGTTATGCATCTGAAGATCTGAGTTGCGGTGTAGCCGCAGAAGGTCATTTTAGAAATTCTTCACCCAGAGGCCGTGAAGGTTACAGTACTCGTATACTGCTACAAGTTCGTCACCCTCTGAAAGAACAAACTCGTGGGTTGGTTTCTGGCCAGCTTTGAGCCATTTTACCTGAACACCCTCTTTAGTCTCGACAAGGATCCACTCGATGAAGTGCTCTTCTATCATTGGGTGCTCCACGCTACCAACTGTCACGATCACCTTCTTACCATCCACTTTCACATCTGGAACGTGTTTCTCTGTAGCAGCATCGGTAGTATTGGGTACAAGTTCTACCATTTTTTCGCCACAGCATACTACTGGTACACCACTGTTAGTTAGATGAGTTATAATGTTTCCGCAATGATTGCATCTGAATATTTTAGTTGCCATAATTTTAAAATTTTAATTGTTATACATAGTTTTCGTTTTCTACTGGAAACTATTTCAAACACCATGCCAAACTTATGAAAACTGTTCCAATTTTTCATATTTATATCCAAGTCTCTTCAATTCTATGGATACACCCACACAATACATTATCTGCATAGTTCTGGCCAGAACATAGAAGGCCTTCTCTGTAGCTCCCTCTATCGACTCCTTTCGGATTAGCCCCCATGCACACTGGGCACAACTATTGAGGACACCCGAAAGCTTGATAGCATCGAAAGAGTCAAGAGCATACCCGAGAATATCACGTACAATATGCTCATCCATATCATCGAACCCTCTGGAACCCAACATTTTTGAATACCCATCACGTGAGTGTTTTCTCCAATTGGAATCCCAAAGATGAGCGTATCCCATACCAAGATAACCGGCCCAGGCAAGGGCCACTTCTGGATAGGAATTGACCTCCTTTACGGCATCAGCCATATACTCAGGTGCCACTTCACGCCACTTTTCTTCCAGATCAGGGGTCATAAGCCACCCCCCTTCCAGGACACCCAATGAGGTGCATAATTTCAGAAGTTCATCCTCCAGGCGACCCTGAAACAGGTCCAACTGGTCATCCTTATTGATTTTATCCATATCATTATCTATTTTTTGTATACTGCATCCTGTGGAAGCCTCTCCTCAAGATTTGCAAGGCCCCAGAATACCACAGCATTCACCACAGCAGTATGCTCCATATAAGGTGGAATGCTCATATTGTAAAGGTCTCTGTCGGTATGCCAGATTTCAGAATAGCTGAAATTGTATCCAAGAGGATCCCCTGTGCCAAAAGACAATGCAGGAACACCGTTCATTACGAAATGTGCGTGATCAGAACCTCCGGCTGTTTTTGGTCTCTCTACAGGGTAGTGTTTTGCTTCTGTCAATGTGAAAGGCATATCTGGATTCAAATTCTCAAGAGGTGCACAAACCGCTTTGAGAGGTGCATACCATGATGTAGGTACTGACCAACTATTTGCTACTGTTGGACCACCGTCACGGTTGAATACATTAACTATGTAAGGGTGTTTGTCAACATTGTTCTCCACATAGTGCTTTGATCCCAGAAGGCCGAACTCTTCAGCTGCCCAAAGGGCAAAAACAATGGTTCTGCGTGGTTTTGCACCGGCAGCAGCGAGAAGGCGGGCAGCCTCCATTGCAGGAGCAACACCTGTACCGCAATCAAGCCCACCAGTAGAAACATCATAGCAGTCAAGGTGACAACTGCTGATAATCAGCTCTTCA
>JAZRHK010000112.1:0-1112 GCA_045644725.1 Candidatus Coprenecus sp.
ATGGGTAACCCCATGTATCCATAACTGAATCCATAGGTTATGGAGGGTAAACCCAGGGAACTGAAACATCTAAGTACCTGGAGGAAGAGAAAGAGAAATCGATTTTCTTAGTAGCGGCGAGCGAAAAGGAAAGAGCCCAAACCGGAAACTTGTTTCCGGGGTTGCGGACAGAACAATAAATGCAGGAGATGACTAACCGAAGCCAGCTGGAAAGCTGGGCCACAGAAAGTAACAGCCTTGTAGGTAAAAGTCATTGATAGCCAGTTCTGATCCAGAGTACCACGAGACACGTGAAACCTTGTGGGAAGCAGGGAGGACCACCTCCCAAGGCTAAATACTACCTGATGACCGATAGTGAAGAAGTACCGTGAGGGAAAGGTGAAAAGAACCCCGGGAGGGGAGTGAAATAGAATCTGAAACCATGTGCCTACAACCGGTCAAAGCACCTTATGTGTGTGATGACGTGCTTTTTGTAGAACGAGCCTGCGAGTTACGGTATGTAGCGAGGTTAAGTACTTTAGGTACGGAGCCGAAGGGAAACCGAGTCTTAATAGGGCGAATAGTTGCATGTCGTAGACCCGAAACCGGGTGACCTATCCATGGCCAGGTTGAAGCGGGAGTAAAATCCCGTGGAGGACCGAACCACGTTGGTGTTGAAAAACCATGGGATGAGCTGTGGATAGCGGAGAAATTCCAATCGAACTCGGAGATAGCTGGTTCTCCTCGAAATAGCTTTAGGGCTAGCGTCGGATATGAGTAGCGGAGGTAGAGCACTGAATGGGCTAGGGGGCGTATAGCTTACCGAACCTTATCAAACTCCGAATGCCACATACTATAGAGTCCGGCAGTCAGACAGTGACAGATAAGTGCCATTGTCAAAAGGGAAAAAGCCCAGACCGTCAGCTAAGGTCCCCAAGTATAGATTAAGTGGTAAAGGATGTGGGATTTCTAAGACAACTAGGATGTTGGCTTAGAAGCAGCCACTCATTCAAAGAGTGCGTAATAGCACACTAGTCGAGAGATCCCGCGACGAAGATGTCAGGGGCTAAAATCTATCAGCGAAGCTAGGGATTGACACTTTTAGTGACAGTGGTAGGGGAGCGTACTGTATG
>JAZRHK010000113.1:0-1026 GCA_045644725.1 Candidatus Coprenecus sp.
AATGTAAAGAGAAAAATAACAACACTGCTCCTCCTGCTCATTTTTATGACAGGAGGTGCAGTGTTATCTCCAGCATATGGCTCAGATTGGGGTTTGAAGAATCTGTCGGGAAAAAAATATGTACAGAGCATAAAGGAGTTCTTTACTGGAATTGATTTGAGCATTATAGGACTCAACAAAAAGGCCAGGATTCTTGAGCCTGTGAAGGTTTGCGGACCTCTGGAAGAAATCTCCTATGTAAAATTTGCAGACCTCACTTATGAAAGCCTCCACAAGAATTACAATACAGAGATTGTCCCAATTGCAGATGAGATAATCTACTCTGGATTTTCTGATATGCCGGATGAGTACGATATCTGGGATAATGTCAAGCTGAATCCGTATAATGTGTCGCTGGTGGACATGAAGGATACTGTGAGGATTGATGTAAGCAGATACATCACCCCTTCACCCAAATATGTCACATCAAATTTCGGATTCAGGAAATGGAGACACCACAACGGAATTGACCTCAAAGTACACAGGGGAGATACTGTGAAATGTGCTTTCGACGGAGTGGTTCGCATTACCCGCTACGACAGGAGAGGATACGGATACTATACAGTTGTCCGCCACAACAATGGACTTGAGACAATCTACGGACACCTTGCAAAGTTCCTTGCCAAACAAGGAGACACTTTGCGTGCAGGAGATCCTGTGGGTATGGGAGGCTCCACTGGCCGCTCTACCGGATATCATCTCCATTTTGAAATAAGATATCTGGGCAATCCTATCAATCCAAATGACATTATTGATTTTGAGAGCCATACAGCAAAAAACAGGGTATTTACCTTAACGGCCTCAAACTTCGAATACAAGAAGGAGATTGACAAGATCAGATATTGGACAGTGCGCAAAGGTGATACTTTGGGACGCATCTCACAAAGGACAGGAGTATCGGTATCAAAATTGTGTTCACTTAACGGAATTACAAGAAAGACCATTCTGAGAATTGGAAGACGTATCAGATATACTTAAAAAAGAATA
>JAZRHK010000114.1:0-1180 GCA_045644725.1 Candidatus Coprenecus sp.
TGCCCTGAGGGACGCAGGACACACCATCTCCAGAATATGGTGCCGTCGCAGGGATGCCGGTGAGAAACTTGCCTCCATCCTGAATAGCGAGGGAGGCGATACAGCATACACTGACAATCTTGCAGATTTGCTTGAATCAGAGATAATTATACTTGCAGTCTCCGACAATGCCATAAATGGGATGGCAGCAAAGCTCGCTGCAGAGGCCGTACGCACCGCCCCATCGCAAACCCCAGTGGCACTCCACACATCCGGTGCTACTGCAATTGATGCCCTCGAACCACTGATGGAAGCAGGTATCCCTTGCGGAGTATTGTGGCCTATGATGACCCTCACCAAAAACAAGAATCTTGATTTCAAGGAGGCACCCCTACTTATAGAGCATCAGGATGAGAAGACAGGTGCAATATTGGAGGAGATTGCCTTCTCCCTCAGGTGTGAACACTTCTCTTGCGACTCCGCAAAAAGACTCCAGATGCATTGTGCAGCTGTTTTTGCATCCAATTTTGTCAATTATGCACTGAGTCTCGCATTCGAACTCGCAGGGGACAAATCCCCTTATCTTATCCCGACCGGCATCGAAGCGGTGAGAAAGTGCTGCATATTCCATCCCGACCAGGTACAGACCGGCCCGGCACTCCGCGGCGACCACAACACTTTGGAGAAACACCTTGAGATGCTGCAGAGTCTCGGTCTGAAAGAACACGAAGAGATATACAAAGTGATCAGCAAAAACATCCCCGACAGAGTTAAAAAAGTAAAATGATATGGCAAACTATAAAACCAAACTTCACCAGATAAAAGCGTTTGCTTTTGATGTGGATGGAGTCCTCACAGACGGCACATTCCAATCCACTGCAGACGGCGACCTTCTCCGTACATTCAACGCCAAGGACGGATTCGGACTCAGAACTGCCATCAATCAGGGATTCCCTGTAGCAATAATCACTGGGGGCCAATCAAAGAGCATATCAAACAGATTCATCCCTGTAGGGGTAAAAGATGAAGACCTCTACCAGAGCTCAAGAAACAAAATTCCAGATTTTGAAGAGTTCTGCTCCCGCTACAGCCTAAAACCAGAAGAGGTAGCTTTCATGGGTGACGATATACCGGACATACCTATCCTCCAGGTGTGCGGATTGGCAGTTTGTCCATCTGATGCAGTACCAGAAGTAAAAGC
>JAZRHK010000115.1:0-18890 GCA_045644725.1 Candidatus Coprenecus sp.
ATCACCACCCTTACCTTGCCGAAGGAGTTGACAAGTATTGGATCAGAGGCTTTTTCTGATTGCTCAGGTCTTGCAACATTATATTGCGAGCCAACAAATCCCCCTTCGTTAGGGACAGATGTGTTTAATGGAACTTCAGAATCTTTAAAGATTTATGTGCCCGTTTCATCCGAGTCACTTTACAAATCATCTTGGAAAGATTATGAAGGGAAAATATATAGTTATTGACGTGTCATTTATTTCTGTTTGTACTAGAAACTGAAATAGTCGGTAATTGGAATTTCGTCTATTGAGCCAGATGAGTATATAAGATAGCATCTGCTGGAATATGTGATGGCAGCAATGGCATATCCACCAGCTCTCAATTTTACCCATTTGGCATCTTTAGCTCCGTCTAGGGTACATACAAAATTTTTATCGGAGTCTATGTATGGGTGTCTTACATAAATGTCATCTCCCTGGATAATAGGACGAACTTTGAAATTAGTAGAATTTAAAGGTTTAATAATACGTCATATACAGACAAATTACCAATTCTATTTAATAATTTATATAAAATCATTAAGTTTGTACACAATTTGAATATATGCTTGGTTTTCTGAACATATCTATTATCGATATCATTGATATCATCCTGGTGGCATTTTTGCTTTATCAGTGTTTCAGACTGCTAAAGGGAACATCTGTGATCGGTATTGCTCTAGGTATCGTTACTCTATATGTTTTCTGGTTCATTGTCAGTGCTTTGAACATGGATCTCCTCTCTTCCATCATGGAGCAGGTCCTCGGTGTCGGAGTGATAGCTCTCATTATATTGTTCCAGCAGGAGATAAGAAAGTTCCTTTTCCAGATAGGAAAGCGTTCAATAAATTCAAGGCTTGGCCGTTTTAGCCGACGTTTCCTGAATCAGAACAATGAAGTGGATGCCGGCAGTATAGAAGAGATAGCTCAGGCGTGCAACAGGATGTCGGAGACCAGAACAGGTGCCCTCATGGTTTTCAAGCGTATATCATCTCTGGAGAATGTCATTGAGACGGGTGACAAAGTGGATTCATCAATCAACCGACGCCTTATTGAAAATATATTCTGGAAAAACACCCCTCTTCATGATGGGGCGATGATAATAAACAACAACAGGATAATTGCAGCCAGGTGTACACTTCCAATTGCCCAGAATTTGGAACTTCCTCCGCAGTATGGTTTGAGGCACAGGGCCGCTGCAAGTGTAACCGCAGAGACTGATGCCTTTGCCATTGTGGTCTCAGAAGAGACTGGGAACATTTCATTCGTGATTGATGGGACCATCAGGACAGTTACCAGTCTCAGTGAACTGAAGCTCTCTATTGAGAGTGCTTACTCTTTATCCTGAATTTCTCCTCTTTCCCCCTAAGGAGTCTGCCTATATTGCTGAGGTGAGTCATTGGAAGCAGTATAGCTACCAGTACACTGAATATTCTTACAGTAGTAGTCATATCCTCATTCAGAACCTTTCCGAATAGGAGATTCATGAAGAGTGGATATGATATGGCAGTAATGAGAACACTGAGTGATGTGTATCTTGTGATCAAAAGTATCAAGACAAATACGGCAATGGAAGAGAGTGCTGCAAGTGGATGGAGGGCATACATTGCCCCTGCCAGAACTGCTACCCCCTTGCCACCTTTGAACTCGAAAAATATTGGGAAAACGTGTCCTATAAAGGCACACAGTGCCAAGAGAATCTGTATCTGTGAGTAAAGTTCCGATCCGGCAGGAATTTCGGAGAATCCTATCAATTTCACTGCTGCCCACCCTTTGAAAAAGTCGAAAAGGAATACGGTGATTCCGGCGCGTAGACCGAAGATGCGCTGGACATTGTTTGCACCAGGGTTCTTGCTCCCAAGTTTTCTGATATCTTCGTTGTATATAAGCTTGCACAAGATAATGGCACTCGATATGGAACCGAGCACGTAAGCCACCAATGCTATTAGAATTACTTGCAGAATCAAAGTGCCAATTAATCTCTTTCTTTCTCACAAAGATATAATCTTTTTATCTTTGCAGAATGATTCACCCAGAAAAGATAGAGCCCAAGATAAGTTTTGATAAAATTAGAGAGATGATCTCTGCCAAGTGTGGGACCGAATATGGTCGCCACAGGGTAGAGGAGGAGGCTTTTTCTACCAACAGGAAAGAGATCGAGCACAGGCTCAGCCTCACAGATGAGATGAGGCTTATCCAGATATTCGAGTCCTCTTTTCCCGATTCCGGTTTTATTGATTGTATCCCCTTCCTGATTCCATTGCAGGCGGGGTATTCCCATATTGACACCATATCCCTTGCCAAGTTGAGGGATACCCTTGAGACACTCCGCAAGATATTGAACTTCTTCAAGAATACAGGTGAGGGTGAGTACCCCTGCCTGAAGAAGATGTCGGAGCCTATATTTACATTCCCGGAGGTCTCCCGTCGCATTGATACCATCCTCGACCGTTTCGGAGAGGTTAGGGACAATGCCAGCGATGCCCTTTTTGAGATACGCCGCTCAATCAGGGAGAAAGAGGGGACCATCTCCCGCAGAATCCAAGCGATATTGCGCAAAGCGCAGGAAGATGGAGTGGCAGAGGAGGATGCATCTGTCTCTGTACGTGACGGCAGGATGCTGATCCCTGTGGCTGTGGGGAATAAGAAGAAGATACCCGGTTTTGTATATGACGAGTCTGCATCGGGCAAAACAGCATTTGTGGAGCCGATGGAGATTGTGGAGCTGAACAATCAGGTCCGAGAGCTACATTTTGCAGAGCAGAGGGAGATTGTCAGGATTCTTACCGAATTTACAGAGTTCCTCAGGCCATATCTGCCGGAGATTATTGCTTCGGCGGAGTATATGGGGGAACTCGATTTTATATCAGCGAAAGCGATGGTATCATCCCGTTTTGCAGCGGGCAAGCCGGTCATTTCTGTATCGGGGGAGGTGCGTCTCCAGAGGGCCCGCCACCCATTGCTCGAAGAGAACCTGAAGAGGGAGGGGAAAAAGATCGTTCCGCTCGATTTGCAGCTGAACCCCGACAAGAGGATTCTCCTTATCTCGGGACCCAATGCCGGAGGAAAGTCGGTCTGCCTCAAGACAGTCGGACTGCTCCAATATATGATGCAGTGGGGTATGCTGATTACAACCGCAGAATCTTCCGAACTTCCTGTATTCAAAGATATATTTATTGATATTGGTGACAACCAGTCAATTGAAAATGACCTCAGTACATATAGTTCGCACCTTCTTAACATGAAGAATATCCTCGATGAGGCGGGTGACAGGTCGCTTGTTCTCATCGATGAGTTCGGCTCGGGTACAGAGCCCGCAGCGGGTGGAGCCATTGCAGAGGAGATTCTTAGTGAACTTGAGAGGAGGGGTTGCTATGGGGTTATTACCACGCACTATACTAATCTTAAGTTCTATGCAGGGAACTCTACCGGAGTGATAAACGGTGCAATGCTTTTCGATGTGCAGAAGATTGAGCCGCTGTTCAAGCTCGAGATAGGGCTTCCCGGCAACTCGTTTGCCTTTGAGCTTGCCAGAAAGATGGGGCTCCCCGAGAGTATTGTCCACGGGGCAGAGGAGAGGGCAGGCAGCGATTTTGTTACCATTGAGAGGAACCTGAGGAAAATTGCCCGCAATAAGAAGCAGCTTGAGGAGAGGCTTGCCAAGATCAAATCTACCGACAAGACCCTTGAGAACATCACTGAGAAATATGAAAAGGAGCTTGGGGACATCAAATCTGTCCGCAAAGGGATTATAGAGGAGGCCAAGAGGGAGGCGCAGGAGATATTGGCCCAGGCAAACAAGAAGATTGAGGCTACCATCAAGGAGATCAAGGAGTCGCAGGCTGAAAAAGAGAAGACCAAAGTGGCCCGAAAGAGCCTTACCCTGTTCCAGGAGGAGTTGACCTCGGGAGCCAAGAGCAAAACTGACGAGGATATTGACAGGAAGATGGCCCAAATCATAGAGAGAAAGAAGCGCCAGCAGGAGCGCAAAGAGCAGAGGGAGAAGAAGAGGGGTGGTCAGGATGGCGCAGCAGAGGCAAAAGAGGTGATAAAGGAGGTTCAGGAGCAGAAAGAGGCTGCTCAGATCGTGGTAGGGGGCAAAGTGAAAGTGAAAGGTTCAGAACTTGTGGGTGAGGTGGTGAAAGTGTCGGGCAAGAGTATAAGTGTCGCTATAGGGGAGATCATTACCAAAATGTCCATAGACAAAGTGGAGGGTATCTCCGGCAAACAGTATAAGGACCATTTCAAACCTGCAGAGAGGAAGAGTGTCTACAGCGGCTCGTCCATATCGGAGAGGAGGCTGAACTTCAACCCCAACATTGATATTCGAGGCAAGAGACTTGATGAGGCTATAGAGATAGTGACCCGCTTTATTGATGATGCGATAATGGTAGACATGGGGCAAGTGAGCATCCTTCACGGAAAAGGTAATGGGGTCCTCAGGGAGGAGATAAGGAAATACTTGAAGATTACCCCTGGTGTCAAATCCTTCAGGGACGAACACATCGAGAGGGGCGGCACCGGTATCACTATTGTAGAACTAGACAAATAATGAAAATAGATATGAAGACAATTTTTAGAATTTTCCCGGCTATAGCAGCTATCTTTCTGGCAGTTGCTTGCGGAAACAGCACCAAAGAGGCAACTTCTGTGGCCAATGATTTTCTTTCTGCATATTTTGCCACTGAGTACCAGACAGCGGCAGGGTGCTGTACACCTGAGCTTGGAGAGGCATTGATGGTAGCAGTCCAGGAATACTATCAGATGGAAGAGAATGTGCAACAGGATGTCATGGACATATCTTCACAGGTGGTTACTACCATTACATCAGTAGAGACTGTCTCGAGAGATTCTGTATTGGTCCGTTACGATATTGATATGCCCGAACCGGAACCTACGCTTCACAGTACACTTACCATTACCAATACTGACGGCAAGTGGAGGGTAGCTGAATTCTAATTCTATAGGGATGATGAAACTTTTTGACAATCACATACACTCATTGCTGTCTGCAGACAGCGACATGCCGATAAGGGACATTGTGGATGCGGCTGTTGCCAAAGGTCTCTCAGGTGTATCTCTCACCGATCACTACGACTTCGAGATACCTGAGGGTGTCAAGAGCTTTACATTTGACCCTCAAGAGCAAGTGCGAGAGATAGACAAATGCATAATGTCACTCCCAGTGGAAGTGGCATCATCATTCAAAATTCTCCATGGAGTAGAAATCGGGATGCAGCCGCAGTGTATTGAAGATATGGAGAAGCTGGTGAAGGAAAACGACTTCGATACAGTGGTCGGTTCTCTCCATTTCATAGACGGGACAGACCCTTTCCACGGCAATTACTACCTCCCATACGAATACAAAGAGGCCTACGGACACTATCTGGAGACCATCTGGAAATGTATCGACAAATTTGACGGACTTGACATTCTCGGGCACTATGACTATATCGCCAGATATGCCCCATATCCTGAGACTACCATATACTACTCTGAATTTGGTGATATTCTGGACATGATACTAAAGAAACTTGCCCAGAACGGCAAGACTTTCGAGATCAACACCAAGACATATATGCCATTTGGAGACAGGGAGCCTCAGCTCGACACTATGATCCTTAAGAGATTCAAGGAATTGGGGGGAGAGTTCATCAGTTTCGGCTCAGATGCACACGATATTGGTAGGGTCGGTGCAAACTTCGACCGGTTTGTTCCGATAGTGAAAAATTGTGGAATCAGATACTCAGTAAGATACGAAAAGAGAGCAGCAAAACCCGAATTGTTATAGATTCGGGTTATTTTTTCTTCTTTTTGGGTGCTTTGTTCTTTTTCATCTCCTTATTGTAGAGACCTACATCTTTCAGATATTTGATGTATTGTTCATCCGTAAGTACCAGCTTGAAGCTTTCTTTCATTTTGTCAATCCATTTTTCCCTAACGATCTGGTATTGTCTGAAATCCTGCATGCCGGCAGATCTCATGGCTTGCATCTCATCGTCCATGGCTTTCATGTCGTGCTGGAGGATAGAATCGATATAGAAAGCCTGATGAGGTTCGAGCTTAAGCTCTTTTTCAAGTCTGACTGCCTCTTCCATTGCTATCTCTTCAACTGACTTGGGTTCCTCCTGTTGTTGGGCAAATGTGGCAACAGAAGTGAAAAATATGAAAGTAATTAGGATGAAAACTCTTTTTTTCATAAGTTGATTTTTTATCTTTGCAAAAGTAGAAAAAATATACAAAAGACATAGAAGATATGATTAGAAGAATTATCAAGTTGGTGCTTTGCATTTCAGCAGCACTTCTTATCTCCCAACCATCTGATGCATGTTCTAATGTTCTTGTATCCAAGGGCGCATCTAAGGATGGTTCAGTAATGGTAACATATTCTGCAGACTCGCACCAGCTTTATGGTGAACTCTATTTCAAACCTGCAGGAGTATTTGCAATGGGAACATTCCTTGATGTTGTAGAGTGGGATACAGGCAAGTTTATGGGGAAAATTCCACAGGTTGGAAGGACCTATCAGACAGTTGGCAATATGAACGAGCATCAGGTATCTATCGTTGAAACCACTTTTGGAGGTCGTGAGGAACTCCCTAATCCTACCGGAATAATGGACTATGGTTCATTGATCTATATTACCCTTCAAAGGGCCAAAAGTGCGCGTGAGGCCATTCAGATAATTGATCATCTGGTACAGACATATGGTTATGCTTCAGGTGGGGAGTCTTTCTCTATAGCAGACAAAAATGAAATATGGATTATGGAGATAGTAGGCAAAGGTGCCAAAGAGTTGGGTGCTGTGTGGGTGGCAGCCAGAGTTCCTGATGGATACATCTGCGCCCATGCAAACCAGTCCAGAATCCATAAAATCAACTTCAATGATCCTGGCAACTGGCTTTATTCAAAAGATGTAGTGGATTTTGCCCGCACAATGGGTTACTATAGCGGTTCTGATGAGGACTTCAGCTTTTGCGATGCATATTGCCCTGCAGATTTCGGTGCCCTTCGCGGTTGCGAAGCGAGAGTTTGGGCTGCATTCAATATCCTTGGTAAAGGGATGTTCAATGATGTAAAGGCAGAGGAGTATCTTGATTTTGCAATGGGACACAATCCTGCCAACAAGATGCCTCTATTTATCAAGCCGGCAGAGAAGGTATCTGTTAAGGAACTTGCAGATGTTATGAGAGACCACTATGAAGGTACTCCAATGGATATGACCACAGATATTGGTGCAGGTGGACATCACAATCCATACCGATGGAGACCAATGTATTTCGAGGTTGATGGCCAGAAATATCTCAACGAGAGGGCAATTGCCACTCAGCAAACAGGATTCTGGTACCTTTGTCAGTCCCGTAGCTGGCTACCTGATGAGGTTGGTGGTGTACTTTGGTTTGGAGTGGATGATGCTGCAACCTCTTGCCTTACCCCTATCTATACCACCATTACCGATGTGCCCGAATGTGTGAAGGTCGGTAACGGCAATCTGCTTACCTACTCTCCTACATCACTGTTCTGGCTGACCAACAGAGTGGCTCATATGGCCTATCTGATGTATGACCGCGTGGCTCCAGACATTCAGGCTGTGGCAGATAAATTTGAAAACACCTGCATTGACGAGCAATCTAGAATTGATGCACAGGCACTCGAGATATTGGACAAGGCTACCACCAAGGAAGAGGGGTCTGCAAATGTCAGAAGATTCCTTACTGCCTACTCTACTCAAAGGGCACAGCACCTCTTCAATACATGGCAGGGTCTTGATACCTACTTCCTTGTGAAATATATGGATGGCAATGTAAAGCGTCAAAACGAGGATGGTACATTCAAGAACAATGGCCACTCACCAGCTATCCCAGCCTCACCAGCCCAACCTGGATATAGCCAGAAATGGAAAGAGGCAGTAGCCAAAGATGCTGGTGAAATTCTAAAAGCGGAATAACAATTATGACTAAAGTGAATATTGTCCTCCCTGCCCCTAAAAAGGAGGGGGGACTTCCTTTAATGGAAGCATTGATGAAGAGACGCTCTTCAAGAAAATTCTCTGAAAGGGAGATTGACCTCCAGACATTGTCTGACCTTCTGTGGGCCACTTTTGGTTTTGGAGGTGGGGGAAAGAGGCGTACAGCACCATCATCACATAACCGTCAGGAGACCGATTTATATGTCGCGTTGGCCAGTGGTACATATGTATATGATCCGGTAGAGAATGTGTTGAGGTTGGTTCTGGCAGAAGATATAAGAGCTCTTACCGGGATGCAGGATTTTGTCCCAGTCGCCCCTCTCAACCTGGTTTATGTGGCAGATACTTCCAAAATTACAGGGAAGGACGAGCGAGGCACTGTAGAGACAGCATACGTAGACACCGGCTTCATCTCGCAGAATGCCTATCTTTTCTGTGCCTCGGCAGGGCTAAGTACAGTGACCCGAGCGATGATAGACAAACCTGCACTTGCAGCCAAACTCTCACTCCGCCCCGAGCAGGTAATCACCCTAGCCCAGACAGTGGGCTATCCGGAGGAATAGTTTGACCTCAGACTTGACCGTCCCACAAGTTTTTACTGGAAAACTTGCATGACGGTATCATAAAACGGGTATTTCATAGGAAAAACAGCACCGTCCCACAAGAATTTGACGATTTTCTTGTAGGACGGTGTTTTATGTCACCCTATGGCTTGACCATGGGATATGTACATTATCTCTTTTTCTTCCCGAAGAGCTGGAAGAAGATCTCCTTGAATATCATTACCGGTGAGGTAATTAGGATGAGGGAGATCCATGTGGAGAAGCTTAGAGGCTCGGTCTGGAAGACCTTTCCGCCGAACTGGACGATAAGTATGGTGGCTACAAGGACAAATGCCAGAATACCTGTAAACTTGCCATTCTTGGTAAGTCCGTCAAATACAGACTTGTTCTTGCCGATGACACGGGCATTGAACATATTCCACCAGTTGATCATCATATAGAATGCGAAGAACATACTTGGGGTGATTCTTGACATCCCTTCCATATTGTTCATCCCCCAAAGGATAAATGTACACAGAATCCATACGAAGCCGCCGAATCCGAAGATTGCTTTGGCTAGAGACTTGTCGATTATGAACTCGTTGTGATCCCTTGGTTTGTCTTTAAGAACCCTCTCATC
The DNA here is from genome assembly GCA_045644725.1 of Candidatus Coprenecus sp. Lineage (GTDB taxonomy): Bacteria > Bacteroidota > Bacteroidia > Bacteroidales > UBA932 > CAAGNP01. Next base: position 9,173 of record JAZRHK010000115.1, read on the forward strand.
AGCAGGTTCTGATGCCAGAGCTATGGCAGCAAGCGAGTCCATCACAAGATTTATCCACAAGAACTGTGTCACTGTGAAAGGCATCTCCACACCCACAAGTGGACCGAACAGCACGATAAGACATGCAGATACGTTGATTGAGAGCTGCAGGAAGAAGAAGTTCTTGATGTTCTTGTACAGTGAACGGCCCCACTTCACGCCAGTAACGATAGATGGGAATGCATCATCAAGAAGAACGATGTCGGCAGCCTCTTTGGCCACAGATGTACCTGTACCCATAGCGATACCTACATCTGCGTAGTTTAGTGATGGAGAGTCATTTACACCGTCACCTGTCATGGCGCATACAAGACCTTTGGCCTGTGCCCATTTGAGGATGTCGAGTTTGTTGGATGGGGTACATCTGGCGATGACATTAGGGAATTCACGACCGTTTTTAGGATTCTCTATGGCTGTCCAGAAGTCTTTAGCCTCGATAGCCCAAATGTTCTGGAATCCGGCCTGACGTGCTATCTCCCCACCGGTCTTGAAGTTATCACCGGTCATCATCACCACATCGATACCTGCCTCATAGCACTTCTCGATGGCGGCAGGCACATCTGAACGGACAGGGTCCTCGATAAACCAGGTACCGATATATGTACAGTGGGCCAATGCCTCTTTTGCATCAAGTTTCTCTTTGATAGAGTCAAAGTCAGCACCTGATATCATAGCTGCAGAGATAGCCCTTCTCCCTCTGTCCTGCTGTTTAGAGACCTCTTTCATGTATGTCTCATCTTTGATAATCTTAGATACCACTTCAGGGGCACCTTTAATCACGATAATCTCTTCGCCACTATCTTTTTTACGGGCGGATGTCACCATATATTTCCAGGCACTTGAGAATGGAATTCTCGAAAGTATCTCATATTCGCTGCGGATTCTCTCTGATTTCTCTTCACCGATGGATTTTAGGATGGCACACTCGGTAGGGTTACCCAGAGGGAGACCGTTGTTTGACCAGTTGGCGGTGGAGTTGATGGCTCCTATAATATCCATTATCTCCTTGTCATCGTCCTTCACATCCCTATCCACCACAGTCATACTGTTCTGGGTAAGTGTACCGGTCTTGTCGGTAAATATCACATTTACAGCACCTACTGTCTCGCAGGCGTGCATCTTCTTCACGAGGTTGTTCTCTCTGGCCATAGTCTTCATTGAGAAAGCCAAGGCCAATGTCACAGATAGTGGAAGACCCTCGGGAACAGCTACGATGATTACCACGATGGCACTCATCAGGAATGCAAGTTCTTTGGTAAGTGTGGCGATGGTCCACTCAAAATGGTGACTTCCAAAAGCGAAATCCCAGTGCATAAGGTTAAGCACCACAAACATGGTGGTAGCTATCACGAAAGCTGCGATACTGATCTTCCCTGCAAGCTCTTCAAGTTTGATCTGCAGAGGGGTCTGCGTATTGGTCTCTTCAGATGCCTGACGAGTAGTCTTACCTATCTCGGTCTCATCACCCACTTTCACCACAATACCTTCACCCATGCCCTGCTCAATGGTGGTTCCGCGAAGCAATTGGTTAGGTGCAAATCCCGACCCTTCGTATGGTTCTGTCATTGCATATTTCGCTACCGCAACAGATTCGCCTGTCATCGCGGCCTCGGAAACCTTCATATCCACCGCTCCGATCAGCTCAATGTCTGCAGGGATCTCATCACCTGCAGAGAGGATTACAAGGTCGCCCACGACCAATTGGTCTTTGGTAATCTCGATTACCACTCCGTTGCGGCGTACCTTGACAGGCTCGAAGTCCTTGTCGTTTTTCATCGCATCGAATTTCTTCTTGGCACTGTACTCCTGCCAGAAGCCCACACCTGTGGCCAAAAGGATAGCGAGGATGATACCAATCGACTCGGTGAAATCACCCTCCTTGATGCCGATAGCGAGGGTAATTGCTGTCGCAACAAGCAATATTATGATGATAGGATCCTTAAATTTCTCTAAATAAAGTTTCCACCATGGGGTGTCGGGAGGTGGGGTCAAAAGGTTTGGACCATGTTTCTCTCTGCTCTGCAGTACTTCCTGATCTGAAAGACCTTTATTGAAAATCTTACTTTCGCTCATGAATATATTGTTTAGATTCTGCAAATGTAATCATTTTTTCAAAAAAGAGGCCCCATGGTAGAACCACGGGGCCAAACTCTTTATTTGTAAGCGATTATTTCATGTAGGTATATCTGTAATCTGTTGGGGTTACAAGGGTCTCTTTGATAGCTCTTGGGATGACCCAGCGGATGAGGTTGAATTCGCCGCCGGCCTTATCGTTGGTACCCGACGCACGTGAGCCGCCGAATGGTTGCATACCTACTACTGCACCGGTTGGTTTGTCATTGATGTAGAAGTTTCCGGCTGTGTAGCGGAGCTTGTCAGCCACTTTCTGAATAGCCATACGATCCCTTCCGAATACTGCACCTGTCAAGCCGTAAGGTGAGGTGGTGTCGCAAAGCTTGATAGCCTCCTCAAGGTCAGCATCTTCATATACATATACTGTAAGTACAGGTCCGAAGATCTCCTCTTCGATAGATTTGAAGTGAGGGTTCGAAGTCTCGATCACAGTTGGATGTACGAAATATCCTTCAGATTTGTCATATTTTCCACCCACTACGATCTCTGCATCAGAGGCTGCTCTGGCGTACTCGATATAAGATACGATGTTGTCAAATGATGTCTCGTCAATAACTGCATTGATGAAGTTGTCAAAGTCACATACATCACCCATGCTCACCTCGTCAGCACGTCTTCTGATACCCTCCAGAATATCGTTCCATAGCGATTTTGGTGCGTACATACGGGATGCGGCAGAGCATTTCTGTCCCTGGAACTCAAATGCTCCGCAGAATGCTGCATTGGCCACCTCCTCAGCATTTGCAGAAGGGTGTACGAAGATGAAGTCCTTGCCACCGGTCTCACCTACCAGACGGGGGTATGATTTGTATTGGCCGATCCTCTCACCCACCTGTCTCCAAAGGGTGTTGAAGGTGGCGCTTGATCCTGTGAAGTGGATACCTGCCAAATCCGGTGATTCGAGGGTATGTTTGCCGATAAGGGCTCCGCTACCGCAAAGGAAGTTCACTACACCTGCAGGGAGACCAGCCTCTTCGTAGATCTTCATCAGGTAGTAGTTGGAAAGGATAGCAGTGGTAGAGGTCTTCCATACGGTGGTGTTACCCATAAGTACAGGGGACATATTCAGGTTAGATGCGATAGAGGTGAAGTTGAATGGGCTTACTGCCAATACAAAACCCTCCAGACCGCGATATTCTACACTATTGATCTGCCCGGGGGCACTCTTTGGCTGTGTGCTGTAGATCTTCGATGCAAATGCAACATTGTATCTGAAGAAGTCCACAGTCTCACAAGCGGCATCGATCTCCGCCTGGTAGATATTCTTGCTCTGACCGAGCATACACGACGCATTGATCAAAGCGCGGTATTTGCCGGCGATAAGGTCTGCGATCTTGAGCATTATGGTAGCTCTAACTGTCCAGTCAAGCTCCGACCACTCCTTGCGTGCACGAAGGGCTGCGTCGATAGCCATCTTTACCTCTTTTTCACCCGCCTTGTGGTATCTGGCGAGAACGTGACCATGGTCGTGTGGCATCACCACTTCGCCCATATCTCCTGTACGCACCTCTTTACCGTCGATGATAAGGGGGATCTCCACTACTGTTTTCTTCTGTCTTTTAAGTTCTGCCTCAAGAGCTTCTCTCTCGGGACTACCTTTCAGATAGGATTTCACAGGCTCATTGGCCGGAAGTGGGAAAGAATAAATAGAGTTGTTCATAATGTATTGCTTTAAATATTATTGTTTTTTCATTGAATATTCACAACCGCAGTACTGCTGGTTATAGAACTGCTTGGCCAGCTCGTTGCGCCTCTCATAGAGCCCGCCTTTACGCCAGTTCCTGTCCCAGAAAGTGGCTCCGTCGGGGTATTGCGAAGCGGCCCACTCGCCTGCGGCAATGATCTGGTTCAAGTCCTTCCAACGGGATGAGGCGAGGGTGGTGGTGAAGCAATCAAACCCGTTTTGCGAAGCGTATTGAGCGGTGCGCAGAAGGCGGTACCTGAAACATTCGAGGCACCTGGCACCCCTCTCGGGCTCGGAGGCCAAATGGCAAAGCCCCTCTCTCCACCCATCGTGTCCGGCAGCCCAGTCGCTGTCATCGAAGTCCACTATTGGGACCCCTATCTGCGCAGCATATCGCACTATCTCCTCTTTTCTTCTGAGATACTCCTCTTCGGGAAATATGTTAGGATTGTAGAAAAAAATGGTAGTGGCATAGTTATTGGACTGCAACCATTCGAGGATGGCTGCAGAGCAGGGGGCGCAGCATGAGTGTAGCAGTACTGTAGTCATACCTTACAAATATATGAAATTTTTAACTTTAATACTCATAATGGCTTTATCAATCGGATCAGAAAAAGCAATCGCGCAGGAACAAAAACCCAAGGTAGGCGTATTCCTCAGCGGAGGTGGTGCATTGGGCTTTGCCCATATCGGTATGCTTCAGGCAATGGAAGAGGGGGGAATCACCCCGGATTATGTGGCTGGAGCCAGTATGGGGGCTCTGATAGGGGCAGTGTATTCTGCAGGAAAATCTCCAGAAGAGATAAAGAGGATAGTACTGGATGAGAAACTTTACCGTAAGTCAAGACTGTTTTCATTCTCTGGAGCAAAGGTAAAAGAGGTATCCCTCTCTTCTCACAGGAAGGTGAGAAAGATATTGGAAAAATATATTGGGGCAGACTCTTTTGACCAGCTTCAGAGGCATTATATGGTCAGCGTATCCAATCTGAGCCTTTCCAGAACGGAGGTAAAGGATTCAGGAGATCACCTTATTGACTGGATTCTGGCGTCAATGTCTATACCGGCCATATTCGAACCGGTTATTATTGACGGAATGATATATGTGGATGGAGGTTCGCTTAACCATTTTCCCACAGAAGAGATAAGGGAGAAAGTGGATATTCTGATAGGGGTGGATGTGATGCCACGAAAAGATACTGTAGAGATAAGCAGTATAAGGGAGATGTTTTCAAGCTACATCCATTCTGTTGCCATAACCAATGGTCAGGAAGGGAGGAACAAATGTGATTATCTGGTAGAGTCCCAGGCCATCAACTATTACCGGATTATGGATTTTGAAAAATTTGAGGAGATATACAACTACGGATACGAGACGATGAAGAAATATCTGGAGGACCACCCTGAGCTCAGGGCAGAAGCCTCATGCAGTTTGCATCAAACGGGCCAGGTGGAATAAAAAGTGTTCTACCTGGCCCGGATGTATATTACTCCATGATGGAAGCAGCCACGATGTTGGCCACTACACCACGTGTTCTGGCTACTATACCTGCAGCGTCAGAAGGGTGTACTCTATTGGTAAGGAGGATCACACAGCAGTTGTTGTCGATGTCAAACAACATTGATGTACCTGTATAACCTGTGTGTACAAAGGTATTTGGCTGGGTAAGGAAGATGTCTCCTTTGGTACCTGCACCAGTAGTGTAAGAGTCCCAACCAAGATTTCTCTCGATAGATGGATCGTTGGTTTTAGGGTTGGTCATCATAGTCTCCACCATTAGAGGACTGAGCACTCTGCGGCCGTTGATCTCACCTTTATTGAGGATTGCGGCAGCGATTACAGCGAGGTCTTCTGCATTTGAGAATACACCGGCGTTGCCTGAGTTACCCATATTTACAAGACGGGCTGTAGGGTCGTGAACTTCGCCGAGGATAACTTTTCCGTTCTCTACCTCTGTAGGTGCTACCAATGATAGGAAGTCAGGGGTTACAGTTGAAAGGGCTTTCTCACGGTCAGCAGCATCAAGTGGAAGATATGATGTGTGTTTAAGGCCAAGGGCACCGAATACATTCTGCTGTGCATATTCGTAAAGTTTTACACCTGTCACATTCTGCAGAATGTTCTGTAGGGTGATGAAGTTAAGGCAGCTGTATGTGTAGCCTGTGGTTGGTTTGTATTTGAGGGGAAGCTCCTGCGCGATGTGTTTGATAAGAGAATCTGGGGTGGCAGGGCCATATTTTTTCAAGTATGAAGCAGTGTTGATATAAGGAATAATGCCTGATGAGTGTGATAGGAGATCCTGAATACGGATTGATGTCTTGCGGCCGGTCTCAGGGTCTATCCATTGTTGGAAGCCAGGAATGTACATCTCAACAGGGTCGGTAAGGCGTACTTTGCCATTCTCCACGAGCTGTAGGAACGATAGTGTAGTGCCAACACATTTGCTCACAGATGCGAGGTCAAAAATCGTATTTTCTGTCATTTTTACTGTGTCAGGATATACTTGTTTGTTGCCGTAGGCTTTGAGGTATGCGATTTTATCGCCCCTTACCACTGCCAACACTGCACCTGGAATTTCTGATTTGGCGATAGCCTGATTGATGACACTGTCAGCAAGCTGAAGTCTCTCTGAGCATAGGCCCACAGACTCAGGGCTCACTTTCTGAAGTTTTGTGCTGCCGGAATTGCACACACAGCTGCAAACCATTACAGCAGACAGAAGGAGAAATAGTACTTTTTTCATAAGATATTTATTGTTGATTATTTCACTTTCAGCGAATTGAAGATGGTGAGGAATTGTGGAAACGATTTGTTTATACATTCTGTCCGGTCCACGCATACCTTTTCAGGGGTTCCTAGCGAAGCAAGGTGTACTGCCATTGCTATACGGTGATCGTTGAATGATTTGTATGTCCCTTTGGCAATGTTCTTGCCCTCCACAACCCTTCTGGCATACGATATCCCCTCAATGTACATGGTGCCATCTTCCACCTCTGCTTTGACCCCCATATTATGGAGTGTCTCCATGATGGACTCTTTCCTGTCGCTCTCCTTGGTGCGGAGCCTGTCAACACCTTTGATGGCACTTTCACCCTCACAGAAGGCTGCCATTACAGCCAGGGCAGGGAAGAGATCAGGTGAGTTGGTGGCATCATACTCAAATGCCCTCAAGTGGGATGCCTTTACCCTGAGACTTCCGTTTTGCTCTTCTATGTAGCCGCCGCAATTGCGGATAATGTCCACTATTGCCCTGTCAGCCTGATGGCTCTCCATATCAAGGCCTTTGATGGTGAGGTCCCCGAAGAGTGATCCGGCCACTATAAAGTTGGATGCCGAACTCCAGTCCCCCTCTATGTCAAAGGATGCAGGGGTGTAGTTCTGTTTTCCAGGGATATTGAATACAAGATGCCCGTCTGATTCTTCGCACTCAATCTCAATTCCAAATTTTCTGATTACATTCAGGGTAAGTTTTATATATGGGAGGCTGGTGGCATTGGTTACTGTCAATGTGCTGTTCTTCTTGCTCAAAGGGAGTGCCATCAGCAGACCGGAGATGAGCTGTGATCCCTTTTTGCCGGATATTGTCACCTTCCCACCTGAGAGCGGTCCGCTTACCACTGCGGGGAGGGTGTTGTCTGCGGTAAGTATGCACTTGGCCTCAAACTCCTCGAGCGACTCCTTGCAGCCGTACATCTCCCTGCGGAGCAATGTTCCTGCGCCTGTTATGGTAACACCTTCACCCAATTGTGCTGCAATAGGGATGCAGAGTCTGGACAGAAGCCCGGATTCCCCTACAAAAAGATTTATCGTGTTGGGGGTGATTATGGATGCTGAAATCATATGGGGCATTGTGGATGCCTGTTTTGACAGCTCCTTGAACCCTTTTGAATGTATTGTCACGGTGTCACCCAGAACATCTACCCCTGCGCCGATCTGTTTGGCAACACCTAAAGCATAATCAATGTCATCGCATCTGCTGAGGTTCTGGAACTCACTCTCACCTTTTGCCAGCGATGCTGCCACGATTGCCCTTTGGGCAACACTTTTGGAGGCCGGGATGGTGATCTCCCCTTCAATCTTATATCCTGCAGCAAATTTCTCCATCTGCTGATAGGAGAATTGCCCTATATTCCATTTGTCCCCTGCACTCATCGTGCAATACATAAATGGGGCACCTATATTCAAAGCCTCGAGGCGGGTATAGCGTCCTGTCATCCCCATAGTAAAGGCAATCAGCTGGGTACCTGTCCCAAACTCCCCTTTGCGGTGCAGTTCATACAACTGCATCACCCTTTCTGCATCCTGAATAGTATTGGCCTGGGTGCAAATCTTGATGATGTCAGCACCCCTTTTTACAGCCCTTCTGCACACATCCTTCAGCTCCCCTATCTGGGGAGTAGAGGTGTAGTTATGGTATGAAAATATCTTCTTCAATCCCCTCTTTTTGAGGGTGGGGGCCAATGACTGGACGAATGAATCTGAGGACAATACATCCACATCTATATATCTGGCTCCCGACTGGACCGCTGCCTCTGCAAGGTGCTTGGTGCTCTTGCGGCATACGGCAATCAACGGAACTTTAGCTTCCAGAAACAGCTGCCTTACCTCAGTCTCAGAGAGATTGCACAGGTCGAGACGTATCTCCGCAATAAGGTCGGGATACTTCTTGAGAAGCTTCTCGCACTTCTTGACGGATTTTACGCAATCCTCATATTTATAGTCGGTTATACTGATGCAATACATTTGCAATCCCTTTTGCTAGTTCATCAAAACTGGTCATTTCGACGCACGAAATCCCAATTTCTTTCAAAAATACAAAATCTACCCCGTTTTCTCCCCTTTTTTTGTCATTTTTTATCGCCTCGATGAGATTCTCCACAGGGTAAGTGGTGCCGAGGTCAAATCCTATAGATGACAGAGTGTTGCAAAACCTCTTGAGCTCCTCTTCGGAGAGCATCCCTCTCTGATAGGAAATGTGTGCTGCAAAGTACATCCCTTTGGCTACAGCTTCTCCGTGAAGGATGCTGTCACCGCGCTCTGATGCACATTTCTCAATAGCGTGCCCGAATGTGTGTCCGAAGTTGAGGAGTTTGCGCTCGCCTGATTCGCGGAAATCACGCTCCACTATGCCGGCTTTGATCTCTATTGCGGTAGCAAGGAGGTCCCTGAACTGGGGTGAAGAGGTGTCGATTCCATCGCGGAAGTATTTGCTGGCCATTGCGAAGCTCTCCCTATCCTTGATGGCAAATGCCTTTATCATCTCAGCGGCACCGGCAAGCAGTTCCCTGGGTGGGAGGGTTTTAAGGGTAGAGGTATTGATATATGTAAATTCGGGGAGGGAGAATGTCCCCAAAATATTTTTAAGTCCTGCGAGATTCACCCCGGTCTTTCCCCCTGTAGAGGCATCCACCTGGGCCAGAAGGGTAGTGGGGACATAGCCGCACTTGATCCCCCTTTTGAAAATGGAGGCGACGAAGCCACCTATATCGGTCAGGATGCCACCACCTACGCAAAGCAGAAAGGCATTGCGGCTGCACTCAAGCTCGAGAAGCCTTCGGCAAATGTTCTCGACAGTGACCAAATTCTTGTGCCCCTCGCCAATCTGAACTTCTATCTGAGGGTAAGGGAAATATCTGCCATAAATCTCCTTGATCCCCTTGTCGATGAGGACCACAATTTCCTTTTTCCCATCAAGAAGTGGAAAGAGGTGGTCAAAACTGTCGTATATGTGTAAAGATTTTGACATATTTTACAAAGGTAATAAAATAAGGTTTTGATATTTATAAATTTTTAATACCTTTGCACCGCAAAGTTTACCTCTGCTAATGCCCAGATGGCGGAATCGGTAGACGCGCTGGTCTCAA
>JAZRHK010000116.1:0-1217 GCA_045644725.1 Candidatus Coprenecus sp.
GTTGTGAGGGAGGATGTTCTGGTCGATAGGGTGTGGATACACTGCTGGGTATTCGCCCCAAACGCCGCCCTCGCGCTCAACTGTGATCTGATCCATTGCCTTGTGGCCTGTTCCTGTCACTGACTGATATGTTGAAACGACTACTCTCTTGATCTTGTATGCCTTGTGGAGTGGCCAGAGTGGGAGAAGCATCTGGATTGTCGAACAGTTAGGGTTAGCGATGATGTAGTCTGACTCCTCGATCACGTCGCCGTTCACCTCCGGAACCACGAGCTTTTTTGTCGGGTCCATTCTCCACTGTGAAGAGTTGTCGACCACTCTTGTGCCTACCTCTGCAAACTTAGGGGCAAGCTCAGCTGATGTGCTTCCGCCTGCCGAGAAGAGTGCGAGGTCCGGACGTGCTGCAATCGCATCCTCTGCGCTCACTACAGTCCACTCCTTGCCCTGGAATGTGATCTTACGTCCAACCGACTTTGCCGAAGCTACCGGGATGAGCTCCGTTACAGGGAAGTTCCTCTCTGCGAGCACTTCCAACATTCTTGTGCCAACCAGTCCTGTGGCACCTACTACTGCTACTTTCATATTTTCGTATGTTATTATCTTTATTTTATGTCTGTATACTCTGGTGCTTATGGTGAGGTGGTGCAGAAATATGAAAATATGTCTACGTTACCCACCTCCTAAATCCTTGACCGTCACTCCGTGCTGCTCGCTGCAAAAGTCCACCGGACTTTTGCTTTTCGCTCGCGACCTCGGGAGGAGGACTTGCTATCGCTTAGCTCCAAATTTTTGTATGTTTATATTTCTATTTATATTCTCGACCGATCTGCTTTCTGTCATTTCGACCGAGCGAAGCGAGTGGAGAAATCTATGGAACTAAATCATCTGCCAAGTCCTTTAAATCAGGATTCTTAGTTTTAATTAACAAATCCTTTTTCTCTCTCCTCCACTTCTTTAGTTTCTTTTCTCTTTCAATAGCTTGATCAATGTCAGAATACTCTTCAAAATATACTAGTTTACAGCAATGGTATTTTTGTGTAAAACCGGGTATTTCTCCATTTTTGTGCTCTTTTACTCTTCGTTCGAGGTCATTTGTAACACCAATGTATAATGTAGTATTATTTAAACTTGACATTATGTATATGTAGTATGTTTTGTACATATCTGGTGTTTAGATTTCTCGACGCCCTTTGGGCGCTCGAAATGACAGTAAAATG
>JAZRHK010000117.1:0-2167 GCA_045644725.1 Candidatus Coprenecus sp.
ATGGATAGAGATGACCAGATTATGGTTGACTTCCACCATAGAGCATCACAGATGGGAGCAAAGTACAAACTTATGATGGACTTCCATGGAACGTATAAGCCTACAGGTCTTACAAGAACCTATCCTAACGTAGTTAACTACGAGGGGGTGTTTGGACTTGAGAATATGAAGTGGGAGGCAAAGGGAATCGATCAGGTTACATATGATGTGACAGTTCCTTATATCCGTATGATGGCTGGCTCAATGGACTATACTCAAGGTGCAATGAGGAATGCCATCAAGAAGAATTACAACCCTATAAATTCAGAAGCTGTAAGTCAGGGTACACGTTGCCGCCAGCTTGGTGAGTATGTGATCTTTGAGTCTCCGTTGAATATGCTTTGTGATTCTCCTTCAAACTACCTTGAGAATATTGAGTGTACGAAGTTCATCGCAGAGATTCCTACAGTCTGGAACGAGACTCTTGCAATTGATGGTCAGGTTGCCAAGTATATAGTGATGGCACGTCGAAGTGGTGAGACCTGGTATGTCGGTGCCCTTACAAATTGGGATGAGAGAGATATAGAGGTGGATCTAGGTTTCCTAGGCGAGGGTGAGTGGCAGATTGAACTCTTCCGTGACGGTATAAATGCAAACAAGGCTGCCCGCGACTACAAGAAAGAAGTGTTTGACCTTCCTTCATCAGGAAAGCTTAAGGTTCATCTTGCCAAGGGTGGTGGATTTGCTGCTAAGATTGTAAAGAAATAGATCAGTATTTATGTACACTTGCAACTGTTGGGAGATAGTTGATCCCCCACCAGCACATCTGCAAGAGAATAAATGCAAATATAAGTAGTGCAAAACAAAGGTCGCGATCTTTAATTCGCGGCCTTATGTGTATATAGAGGAGATAGCAAAGCCAAGTCGCAAGGGCCCAAGTTTCCTTAGGATCCCATGTCCAATAGTCTCCCCATGCCTCTTTTGCCCATAACGCTCCCATTGTCATCCCTAGCGTAAGGAAACCCCAACCAATCTTGACCAGGTTATCACATACGCTCATATTTTCCTCAATTGCAGTCTTTTTAGATGGTATGAGCCAAAGATAAATGGCAAATAAAGTTGCTACACCCATCATGGCATATGCGAACATGTATACGATCACATGAGGCACAAACCAAGGGCTCTGAAGGGCAGGCATAAGGGCTTTGCTGTGGATTTCAGGTTTGAAGATATTTACGCAGATGAAGACTATGGACATCATTGTGCTAAAGCTAAGTATCCACTTATATCCCCATTTACAGTAAACTCCAAGTCCAGTAAGTGAAAGGAAGAAGGAATACCATAGTCTTGTCTCTCCCATTGTTCTCATAGGAGGCCTTTCCAGAACAATCCATAGCCCTAGAATAAAGCTGAAGAAGATGACGGAACCAAGTCCTGTCAATCCAGCTGCCACTCCTTTTTTATCGCTTCTAGCGCTTATATACGCGCCCGTAATCCAGCATACAGCAGACGCCAGGGCGTATAGGATAAAACTATTCCATCCCATATTATACCTTCTTTTTAATGCTGAAGAACATTCCACAGCCCACGAATATTACTCCCCATAAGGCAAGCCACACTACTGAATACCAGTTGTCCTTCACGCATTCAAAAATACTGACATCCTTCTCACCAAGTTCATAGTGGTTTTGATAGATTCTCCATGACTTATACTTGGCTGGCTTATTTACCTCAATTTCCAGATTTTGAGCCTCTGCATCAAAAGGCTGGAGTTTAACTGTTGACAGATATCTCTTAGGCTCTCCACTTTGGTAGTACTCAACCGAGAAATCTTCTAACGTAAGGGTAAAAGGCAGTTGCTTTACTTCCTGTTTCCTGGTCATTCCAAGATGTACGCTCTTACCTTCTTCCACGCGTACAAGGAGTCTCTGTTTGTCGCAGCTACCGAACACGCCGGCATAAAGGATAATGAAAAGTGCAACATGAGCCACCTTTGGCACAAGACGACCTCTCCTCCAATTATAGACATCATCAATGGCACACAGCCCCATCACCGTGGTAAAATGGAGTATCGCAAGCGCAAACACCCATGTGTCAACGATTCTTACAAAGCCCATTACCATCGACACCACCACCATCATCCCAAGTGCAGCGGTAGCAGCATAATGGTCATAAAACCTTTTTACCC
>JAZRHK010000118.1:0-1625 GCA_045644725.1 Candidatus Coprenecus sp.
CGTCGCGATAGCGATGGGAGGGCGAAGCGAAGCGGAGATTATTTTGAAGCAAAAGCTCTGCAGCTTGGTATTTACCACTTCTCAAATGAGGGGGTGTGCAGCTGGTATGATTTTGCGAAGACTATAGCGGAATATGCCGGGCATACCGACTGCGACATCCAGCCTTGTCACAGTGACGAATTCCCATCAAAAGTGAACCGTCCTGCATACTCGGTACTCGACAAGACGAAGATAAAAGAGACCTTTGGTCTGAAGATCCCATACTGGACAGAGTCTTTGGCCAAATGCATCTCAAACATTAAAACTGTAGAACAATAATGAGACGAAATATAATCATCACCGGTGGAGCGGGATTTATCGGGTCCCATGTGGTGCGTTTGTTTGTAAACAAATATCCTGACTACAAGATAATCTGTCTGGACAAACTTACCTACGCCGGTAATCTGGCGAATCTGAAGGATCTGGAGGGGAGGGAGAACTACAAATTTGTCAAGATGGATATTTGTGATTTCGAGGGTGTATACCAGTTGATGCAGGATGAGAGGATTGACGGCATTATCCATCTGGCTGCCGAGTCACATGTCGACCGCAGCATCAAGGATCCCTTCACATTTGCCCAGACCAATGTAATGGGCACCCTGTCGCTCCTTCAGGCTGCAAAACTCTACTGGGAGCCAATGGGATATCAGATGCCCGAACAAGTCGGGCATGACACCGCTGAGAAGCAGGGTAACATGACACAGATGCCCGTTGAATCTGCAGACCATTTGAGTCAGAATGATTTGCCGCTTCAAAGTATCCCATGCAGATTCTACCACATCTCCACCGACGAAGTCTATGGTGCACTCCAGATGAATCATCCCGAGGGGATCGAGCCACCATTCAAGACAGTGGCATCATCTGAAGGGCATAAGGCCTATGGTGACGACTTCTTCTACGAGACCACCAAGTACAACCCACACTCACCATACAGTGCAGCCAAGGCCTCGAGCGACCATTTTGTGAGGGCATACCACGACACCTACGGAATGCCCACCATCGTGACCAACTGCTCAAACAACTACGGTCCGTACCAGTTCCCAGAGAAGCTTATCCCACTGTTTATAAACAATATCCGTCACCGCAAACCTCTCCCTGTCTACGGAAAAGGGGAGAATGTCCGTGACTGGCTCTATGTGGAGGATCACGCCAGAGCTATTGACCTTATATTCCACGAAGGAAAGATAGCTGAGACATACAATATCGGTGGCTTCAATGAGTGGAAAAACATCGACCTTATCAAAGTGATGATAAAGACAGTCGACCGTATTCTCGGCAATCCCGAGGGTTATAGCCTCGATCTCATCACTTACGTCACCGACCGTTTGGGACACGATGCCCGCTACGCTATCGACTCGACTAAACTCCAGAAAGAACTCGGCTGGGAACCCTCACTTCAGTTTGAGGAGGGTATCGAGAAGACAGTCCGCTGGTATCTTGACAACCAGGAGTGGATGGACAATGTCACCAGCGGCGACTACATGAAGTATTACAATGAAATGTACAAATAGTCAAAATTTTAATAGATATGAAAAAAATTAAACTTATTCTTATTTTACTGCTGTCCTCATTAGTAGTTTCAGCAG
>JAZRHK010000119.1:0-8121 GCA_045644725.1 Candidatus Coprenecus sp.
CACCATATCCAAATGTGATTGACCAGTACCAATTCCGTAAAGACACCATCGCTGCAGCTCTTAAAGAGAACAATATCGATATGAAAGATATCGCTGCTGTAGTGGGCCGTGGTGGTCTTTTGAGACCTATCGCTTCTGGTGTTTACGAAGTGAATGAGAATATGGTGGCAGACTTGAGCTCTGCAAAATATGGCGAGCACGCAAGTAACCTTGGCGGTATCATTGCCAATGCAATGTCAAAAGAGATCCCTGGTTGCCGTGCTTTCATTGCAGACCCTGTAGTGGTAGATGAACTTTGTGATGTGGCACGTATCAGCGGTCACCCCAAATTCCCACGCAAATCGATTTTCCACGCACTCAACCAGAAAGCTATTGCCAAACAATATGCAGCTGAGGTGGGCAAAAAATATTCAGACCTTAACCTTATTGTAGCCCATATGGGTGGCGGTACATCTATCGGTGCACACAGAAAAGGTCAGATCGTCGATGTAAACGACGCACTTAATGGTGATGGCCCTTTCAGCCCTGAGCGTTCAGGTAGCCTTACCGCTTTGGATGTTGTAAAAGCTTGCTTCTCGGGAGAATACACCTTCGATGAGATGAAAAAGCTTATCAATGGAAAAGGTGGCCTTGTAGCACACCTCGGTACCAACTCATTCTATGAGGTGGAGCAAAATATGGCTAAAGGAGATGCCAAATCTATCCTTATCACTGATGCATTCCTCTTCCAGGTGGCAAAATCTATCGGAGCAGAGGCAGCAGCACTATCTGGTGAAGTAGACGCTATCCTCCTTACCGGTGGTGTCGCTTATGGTAAAGAGATGATGGCACAGCTTGCAGATATGGTGAAATTCATCGCACCTGTAAAGGTATATCCTGGTGAGGATGAGATGGGTGCCCTTGCTGGCAACGGCCTTGCAGTATTGGAAGGTACAGAAGAGGTGAAAGTGTATTAATAACTCTTTAAAGGATTCATAGATTGAGCAAAGGGATACCTACCGAGCTTGGTACCGAAAATGTCGGTAAGCTCCTGAGAAAATATGCAGTGCCGGCGATTATCGCGATGACGGCCTCATCACTCTACAATATTGTAGACAGTATTTTTATCGGACAAGGGGTGGGTCCCTATGCTATCTCCGGGTTTGCCATAACATTCCCGTTTATGAATCTGGCTGCGGCTTTCGGCTCCCTTATCGGGGTCGGGGCATCTACACTGTCATCTGTACTTTTAGGACAGAAAGACTACGACAATGCCAAGCGGGTGCTTGGTAATGTCGTAGTCTTAAATTTAATAATGGGGGGTATGTTCTCGCTCATCTCCCTGCTGTTTCTGGACAATATCCTGTATTTCTTCGGAGCGAGTGAAAATACATTGCCATTTGCCAAAGAGTATATGGTGATAATTCTGGCGGGCAACATCATTACCCATATGTATCTGGGACTGAACGCCCTCCTCAGAGCTTCAGGCCATCCCAAACAGGCTATGGCCGCCACCATTCTTACAGTAGTTCTCAACTGTATACTTGACCCTCTTTTCATCTTTGTCTTCGATATGGGGATTGCAGGTGCCGCTTGGGCTACGGTACTATCTCAGATGGTGGCCCTTGTGTGGCTGTTGAGGACCTTCTCGGATAAGAACGAACTTATCCACTTTCAGAAAGGTATCTTCCGTTTGAGGAAGAAAATAGTACTTGATTCATTGGCTATCGGTTTGGCTCCGTTCCTGATGAACGCTGTATCCTGTTTTGTGGTAATCTTCATCAACAGGCAGCTTCTCAAATACGGAGGTGATTTGTCTGTAGGTGCATACGGCATCGTGAACAGGTATGTCTTCCTGTTTATGATGATTGTGATGGGTTTCACTCAGGGTATGCAGCCTATAGCGGGATATAACTACGGAGCACGCCAGTACTCTAGGGTAAAGGAGGTGCTCTTCAGGACCATCAAGTGGGGAATGCTGGTGATGACCACCAGTTTTGTGGTAGGTATGCTTATCCCCAAGACTGTAGTTTCTGCTTTCACTTCTGACCCCGATCTTATAGAGAAGGCGGCAAAAGGTGTGCGTATTATAGTCATAGCTTTCCCTCTGATAGGTATTAACCTCGTAACTTCGAACTTTTTCCAGAGTATAGGCAAACCGAAGAGGTCGATATTCCTCTCGCTGTCAAGACAGTTGATTTTCCTCTCCCCATTGCTCTATATGCTCCCTCTCATAATGGGTGAGAGCGGTGTATGGTGGAGTTTTGCCATCTCTGATTTCATATCTACAATAGTGGCATCGCTGCTGTTGTACCAATTCCTTAAAACATTCAACCATGAACAGACCGCTTAAACATTTCTCTCTCTGCATAGGCAGGGAGCTGGGTAGTGGTGGTAAGGAGGTTGCTGCTACCTTGGCCAAAAGACTGGACGCCTCATTTTATGACAGGGAACTGATATATCACGCCTCCAAGGAGAGCGGTATTGCCCCAGAACTCTTCGAGAAAGCAGATGAGAAGACCAAAATAAAGATAGCCGGGGGATTTTTCGGACTTGGATTCTCCATCCATAGCGGTATGTTTCCGCAAGGGGGATTTCTATGCAATGAGGAGCTTTTCTCCATTCAGAGTGAGGTGATAAGAAATCTTGCATCACTCCATTCTTCAGTCTTTGTAGGCAGATGTGCAGATTATATCCTCAGGGATCAGGAGAATGTTTTTACTGTCTTCATTGCTGCCAATATGGAGGACAAGATCGCCCGCATTTCCAAGGTGCATAACCTTTCGGAGAGTGAGGCTGAGGCATATATCCAGCAGAGCGAAAAGAGACGTTCTGAGTATTACAATTACTACACCTATAAGAAATGGGGGGCCGCTTCATCATACGATATGTGTCTCAATACTTCGGTGCTGGGAGTGGAGAAGACTGTAGATATCATAGAGGAAGTGGTCAGGGATTTATACTCGGTTGATGAATAGGATATTGTACTATATACTGCTGACATTTACTCTGCTGCTCTCATCCTGTGCCGGTGAAGGGACAGATCTGGAGAATTTCAATGTGGAGATTTATACCCCCGAGTATGCTCAGGGGTTCTCTATTTTAGGGGCAGAGGGTGCGCAGAGCACTATCTTAAGGATTATTAACCCATGGCAAGGGGCTGATAACATTACTTTTGACGTTTTTATAGCACGTAATGGGGAGAAGGCCCCTAAAGGGTTCAAGGGGCAGGTGATTGATGGAGATGCGGAGCGGATAGTCTGTATGTCATCCACATATGTGGCGATGCTTGGGGCGATATCTGAGGTGGAGAGGGTGGTAGGTGTCTCCGGTGTCAATTTTGTCACTAACCAATATGTAGTACAGAATCGTGATAAAGTGAAAGATGTAGGGTATGATGCAAATGTAAATTTTGAGATGATAGTGGCGCTTCAGGCAGATGTTGTCCTCTTGTATGGGGTCAATGGGGCATCTGTCATAGAAGGTAAGCTGAGAGAACTTGGAATCCCATATATATATGTCGGTGAATATATGGAAGAGAATCCTTTAGGCAAATCTGAATGGCTGGTGGCCATTGCCGAACTTGTGGGCAAGAGGGATACCGGGGTGGAGGTGTTTAATCAGATACCGGAAAGATATTTAAGCCTCATGGAGAGGGTCTCTCAAATTGAAGGTGACAAGCCAGGAGTGATGATAAATACCCCTTATGGAGATAATTGGTTTATGGCATTTACCTCCAGTTATATGGCAAGACTTATCAGAGATGCAGGTGGGGATTATGTGTATAAGAACAATGATTCCAACAGGTCTCTCCCTATAGATATGGAGGAGGCAGCTGTTTTGGTGAGCCAGGCAGATGTGTGGATCAATGTGGAGCGGGTAGGTACTCTTGAGGATTTGAGGAGAAAGTTTCCGAAATTTGCAGATGCATCATGTGTGAAAAATGGGCAGGTGTATAAAAGTGACCTCAGATATATCCCTGGAGGGGGAAATGACTTTTGGGAATCGGGGGTGATATACCCTGACAAAGTCCTCTCTGATATGGTGAAGATCTTCTATCCGGGGTTGATGGAAGATGTCGAATTTACTTATTACAGAAAACTGGAATAGTTCTGATGAATAGAAGAAATACAATATTGTTTGCTGTATTGTCGATTGCGCTACTGCTCCTCTTTATCCTGGATGTGGCGATAGGGGCTGTCAGTATCCCTTTGTCAGAAGTGTGGAGAGCTCTTGTTGGGGGAGATGTTGACCCCACTACAGCCAAGATTGTTAAAGATATCAGATTGGTAAAAGCGGTGGTCGCTGTCGCTACAGGTGTTGCCTTGTCGTTGAGCGGCCTGCTGATGCAGACCCTTTTCAGAAACCCGTTGGCTGGACCATATGTCCTGGGTATTAGTTCAGGAGCAAGCCTTGGTGTGGCCATTTTTATCTTGGGGGCCCCTATTTTTGGTCTGGCGGCCAACTCTGTAGGATCTGCTGTCGGCATAGCTGGTGCAGCATGGGCCGGATCAGCACTGATTTTGGTATTTATTGCGGCGGTGAGCCGTAGAATAAAGGATATTATGGTGATACTCATACTCGGAATGATGTTCTCTTCAGGTGTGAGTGCCATCGTGCAAGTGCTTCAGTATTTGAGTCATGAGGATGCCTTAAAGTCGTTCGTGATATGGACTATGGGCTCTTTGGGTGATGTGACAGCGTCGCAGCTATGGCTTATGATACCGGCAGTCCTCATTGGTGTTGTACTCTCGGTTATGGTTATCAAACCGCTCAATCTCCTCCTGCTTGGGGAAAATTATGCAAGGACCATGGGGCTGAATGTCAAACGTTCAAGACAGATTATTTTTTGGGCTACCACCCTTCTCGCTGGTACTGTCACCGCTTTTTGTGGACCGATAGGTTTTGTTGGTCTTGCTGTGCCTCATGTGGCCAGAGCCCTCTTTAGAGAGGCGGACCATAGGGTTCTGATGCCTGGAGCAGCACTTTGCGGAGCATCTGTCCTCCTTTTCTGCGACCTGATCTCGAAATTATTGACTTTACCTATAAATACAATAACATCACTGCTTGGTATTCCGATAGTGATCTGGGTGGTAATCCGAAACAAATAGAGCATTATGATCAGACTGGAGAATATTACTGTTGGATATGGCGAGCGTGTACTGCTAAGTGATGTAAGCCTTGAGTTTGCTGCAGGGACATTGACAGCCCTTGTGGGACGCAATGGCACAGGAAAATCCACCCTTCTGAAAGCAATAACAGGATTGGGCCAGTATGCATCAGGTGAGGTATTCCTTGGTGGAAAACCTTTGAGTAGCCTTTCAACAGCTGAGATGTCACGTACGATAGCTTTTGTAAATACTGAACGTGTACGTATAGCGAACCTCTCTTGTCGTGATCTTGTCTCTATGGGTCGGGCACCATATACAAACTGGATAGGTAAGATGCTGCCCGAGGATGAGGAGATTGTGATGAGATCCCTCTCTCTTGTAGGGATGGAATCGTATGCTCTCAGAACTTTGGACAGAATGTCTGATGGAGAGTGCCAAAGGGTGATGATTGCCAGAGCCCTTGCGCAACAGACCCCCGTGATCTTGCTTGATGAGCCCACATCTTTTCTCGATATGCCTAATAGATATGAACTCTGTTCGCTGTTGGCGGATTTGGCTCATAATGAGGGAAAATGCATACTTTTCTCTACTCACGAACTTGACATAGCGATATCGCTATGTGATACTATTGCACTTATAGATACACCTTCGCTGCACCATTTGCCAGTGGATGAAATGGTGGATAGTGGCCATATAGAGCGCCTTTTCAGTAGCAGCAAGGTCTATTTTGACCCTGTTAGCGGATCTGTAAAATCAAAATAATTGTTATCTGTAGAAATTCTTGGTGAATGCTGCCCAATCGTGGTGGCCGCGAATGCATATATTCCACCATCCGGCAATAAGTCCGCTTCCATAGCCTGTCAGCTGTGTAAATGATGCTGCTACAGCTAGGGCTCCTGTGCACAGGGATTTGGTCCTGAAGGTGGCATCTGCCCATAGTATCATTGCCAGAAGTAGGAGTGGGGTTATTGCCCAAGGGCAAATAGTGAGTGCTACCGCAATGAGAAATAGTGATCCAAGGACAAAAGCCGACGGGAGCAGGTGGACTATCTTCAGGGTGCCTGGGTGTCTTCTGGTAAGATGGATACGGGCGATTCCGGAATTGAATACCTGCTTGAAGAATGTCCGGAAGGTATTGCGGCGTTTGTGGTATACCCAGTTTTCGTGGAACAAACGGCTATCATAGCCACCCTCTTTAACTTTGTAACTGAAGTCGACATCTTCCCCGAATCGCATATTGGAGAATCCTCCGATCTGGTCAAATACCTCTTTCCTGATACCCATATTGAAGGTGCGTGGGTAGAATTTGTCTGCACTTTTTTTGTTCCCCCTGATGCCGCCCGTAGTGAGAATAGAGGTCATCGAATAGTCGATGGCTTTCTGGAGCGGAGTAAATGATGGATGGGAGCGGTCTGCGCCTCCGAAAAGCTGACAGTCGTGGTCCTGGAGCTCTTTTGTCGCATTGGTGATGTATTGCTCCGGAATAAGGCAATCTGAGTCAAAGAAAACAAGCCATTTGCCCTGCGCTTTGACCGCTCCGAAATTACGGGCTGCTGCGGGGCCGCCGTTCTCCTTTTCATAGTACGAAATGTCAAGGCGGTTTGCATAGCTGTTGACCACTTTGTCACATCTGAGGTCAGGCTGCGAGCCGTCCTCCACTATCACCACTTCAAAGTCGTGGGATGTCTGGTGTGTGAGGCTCTCGAGGAGCTCCTGGACCTCCTGTGGCCTGTTATAGACTGGTATGATGATGGAGAATAGTGGTATATGTTTGGCTTCGATCATGACTTGTTGTTTGGTAATACAAATGTAATTAATCTATAATTCACTAACAATAATTAAATTTGTGGTATGGATATAATGGAAGTAAGGGAGTTTCTGTTGTCTCTTCCGCTTGTGGAGGAGTGCCAGCCTTTCGGGGACGATGCAGTAGTTTATAAGATAGGGGGGAGGATGTTTTGCTGCTGTATACTTCCCAGATTGGAGTATATTGCTGTGAAATGTCATCCAGACAGGGCAATACTGCTTCGTGACGAATTCCCTGCTGTGACTCCTGCCTATCATCTCAATAAAAAGCATTGGAACGACCTCCTTGTCACACTTCTCCCTCCTGATGTTATAAAAAGGGAGATTGTACATTCCTATATGCTCGTTATCCGTAACAACGTTACCCCTAAATCACTTAGCCGGGAGATATTGGACATAGTCAATGAGGCCGGTATCAGGGACAATGCTGAGCTGATTCTATAAATATATCTTTTGTCGCGGCTCGGAGTTAAGGTTCTTCAGGCGTTCGCTATGCTCACTTTTCACATTAGTTAATAAGGCGTCATCAGACGCCCCGCAGAGGCTGTGTATTTGCGCAGCAAATACGGCAAGGCCGGGAGCGCTGGTCCGGCGAGAGCCAGTATCAAAAGTGCTTAGGCCATTAGGACCTTAATCTCCGCAGCCTCTACTCCAACTTAATGTATTTCCTTATGTGACGCTGGCGAAAATCGATAAGTCGTAGACGTCACTGCAGCATTTCTCTCATTCAGTACTCTTTCAGCCATATGACGCCAGCAAAAGTCAACAAACCACAGGCGTCACAGCACCTTTCGCCACACACCTACAAGTTTTCGCCGGATTTCTTGTAGGTGTGTCCCCGAAGCATGCTGATTACTGCCCAAAATAACACCGTCACACGAGTTTTTGCCGGATTTCTTGCATGTGTGTCCGGAAATACCTCTGTTTACGGCATATTTCGCCACACACCCACGAGTTTTTGCCGGATTTCTTGTAGGTGTGTAACTTGCGTCTCTCCTATGTCCATGTCAACTTTTGGAGTTCTTGTCGTGGCTCGGAGTTAAGGTTCTTCAGGCGTTCGCGATGCTCACTCCCACCACCGCTTACGCGGCGGTCCCCCCGCTATCAAGCGCGGGTGCTTAGGCCTTCAGAACCTTAATCTCCGCAGCCGCTACTCCATCAGTATACTTTTCCCTACTAGACGCTGGCAAAAACCGGTAAACCACAAGCGTCACAGCACCTTTCG
>JAZRHK010000120.1:0-9099 GCA_045644725.1 Candidatus Coprenecus sp.
GGAAAAAGTAGGAATCTCCCTATCGCACTGCTGGTGCAGGAGGCTGAGAAAATTGCAGCAAGCGGCATAAAGGAGATAGTCCTGACCGGGGTCAATACAGGTGATTTCGGGAAGACTACAGGTGAATCGTTTCTTGATCTGCTCAAGGCCCTCAATGGGGTGGAGGGGATAGAGAGATACCGAATCTCTTCGATCGAGCCAAACCTTCTTACTGAGGAGATTGTCAGGTGGATAGCATCGGGGACCAAGTTTCTCCCTCACTTCCATATTCCGCTCCAGTCGGGGTGCGATACTGTGCTTGCCGCCATGAAGAGACGTTACACTACAGATATGTTCAGATCCAAGATAGAACTTATCAGGGAGAACATGTCTCACGTATTTTTCGGTATAGATGTCATAGTGGGTTTCCCGGGTGAGACAGAGGAGCTCTTTATGGAGACTTACCACTTCCTGGAGTCGGTCAAACCTGCATTTATCCATATCTTCCCATATTCGGTAAGGCCAAATACTGTGGCTGCTTCCATGCCCGGTCAGGTAGATTCTCAGGTGAAAGACGAGAGGGTCAAGAGGCTTGAAGAGCTCTCCGACAAACTTCATGCAGAGTTTTATGCCGAAAATAAGGGCAGGGAGGAGGAGGTACTCTTCGAAAGCACTATGAAAGGGGGAATGATGTATGGCTACAGCCGCAATTATATACGTGTAGAGGCCCCTTATGAGAGGGAGAAGATAGGCAAGGTGGTGAAGGTGGTGCTGTAAAGAGATTCCTGAACGGTCTCGGGGATGAAGTGCCAGTTTACTGGGCTTTCTGTTCTTTTTCAATGGCCTTTTCGGCCTCCATTATCTTCTGTGTTTCGTAGGCTTCTTTCCTTTTCTTGCTCCAGAAAATATTGCGGAGCAGTTCCCTGAATGTGTCAAATTCATCCTGATATGTGAAACCTATACCGTGACGTTGGGTGTTGTCAAGGTAGTTCGAGTAGTCATCCGGAGAGCGGGTGAAAGCTTTCAGACGCATTTTTCCCCTCTTGTCGAGTTTGACCTCTGCTTCAAAGTCTCCACCCCAGGCCTGGGATACCTGATTGTTTCCTACATTTCCGTTAATAACCACACGGTTATTGAATGCCTGGTAAGAGAGGGCCACATCGAACATATCCTGTGCCTTCCCGTCTGTGGCCGGCTGGTAGTTGAAACCGAGGTCAAGAGGGATGTCAAGCTGCCTGAAGACATTGTTTACCTGATTGGAGAGCATCTCTCCGGCATTTGAATAGAGTATGGTGGAGTTGTTGAAGATGCCAGACTGTTCATCAGGGATGAAGCTTCCCGACAGGATCAGTGCCATAAACTGTTTCTGGACCTTGTCGTCTGTACTGAGGGCACTCTCGACGCGACCTTTGGTGATAGGGTCGAGATCCTTTACATCCACAGTAAAACCGATGTTAGGATTTGACAGGGATCCGCTCATTTTTATACCACAATCCACAGTCCTTCTGTTGCCTACAGCACTAGTGTCGGCAATCAGTGTAGATACGGATGCTTTAGTCTGGTATGTAGCTCCAACATTAAGTGTAGTGCTCTTTATATCGCCATTGAAGTTGATGCTTCCTCCATTGTCAAGGATGAAATCTTTGGCTGTGATCCCCAGCAGTACGAATTTATAGCCACCCTCTTCAATGGTGTAGTCACCTTTTAGGTCCAGTAGTGATTTTGAGGGGTCAAGATTGATGTCTACAGTGCCGTTGCCCCTGCATCTGAGTATATCGCCCAGCTGTTTGTTTATCTCAATGAAGAGTTCTGCCTCGGATGTGACGTTTGTTCGGGCCTTAAGTGCAAAATTGGCTTTGGAGTTCTCTTGGGCAGCAGATTTCCTTTTTTGTATCCTCTTCATCCTTTCCAAATATGGGTCAATTTTTACAATTTGGTGTGATGTGAATTTAAGAAGTTCCTCATTTTTAGCTGATGCTGCTGAAGATAGCGGGATGTGTATTGCACTTCTGGCATTTGTCGTGGCGGTCACATCTGCAAAAAGGTTATTGAATGGACCAGTCAGTGTGATGTTTCCTGAGGCAAAGGCATTGCCGTAGAAGGTCTGGTTATCTCTCTCTGTGGTGTTGAGGCACTGCAGATTGTTGAAGGCCAATGATGCGTCAAGATACATGTTCTTGAAATAGTTGTGCCTCAATGAACCGCTGAGTGTGCCCTCATTGTTGAATTTGTCAAGAACTTTGATGGAATCAAAGTAGATGCCGCTTCTGTCTAATTTCACATCTCCGCTAGCCACATAGGGGACATTGGTGTATGCCGGGGTGAATGAGAAATTGTGTATTCTTGTGTTATTGCTGCTTAGGGCCAGTTTATTGTATGTTCCCATAAGGAGAATATCACCTGATATTACACCACCTGTATTGATTATGGCACCTTTCAGGAATGGTTCCACTACCGCCAAACTGAACTCCTTAAGGCTTATGTTCATGTTTATGAATTTGCCGTTTGGCTGGTAATATCCTGAAATGGTGAGAGGATTGAGCCCTTCGTTCTGGTTTTGGAGCAGGAGATTCATCCTGTTCCTATTCTGATCCCATTTGCTGAGTATGTGCAGTTCTCCCACTGTACGGTTTTTCAGGGCAATATCTGTTCCGTTGATATCCATAAGGATACTTGGGGTATCATATATTCCTTTCGCGAGGATATTTCCTGTCAAATATCCTTCAAGATTGATTTTCTTCTTCAGAAGAGCTTCTACGATTGATAGGTCAAATCTGTTGAAATCAATCTCTATACTGTCCAGAGGATTGTCAGAAAGTGCTCCGTCAATGCGGAGATTCTGCTCCCCGTTGTGAATCATCAGATTTCTGAATGAAAACTCTCTCTTGGCTATCGAAGCATATGACGAATCGATGTGAAGTTTGTACCCTTGTAAGTTGATGAAGGAGCTGTCTATAAATATGTTTGTCCTGATTTTGCCAGAGAGGTTCCTGTCAAAGTGCAGTGATGATTTTAATTTAAGCTCATTGCTGTTGTTTATATCATTGTCAAGTTTGCAAAGAAGGTTGATTACCCCATCTTTGGACATAATGTCAATGGTATTGTCGTACAGATTGCCTTTTCCAATGGTAATGATATCAGTACATAAATTTGCCCGAAGGAGCGAGTCTGGATTTGAGAGATTCATTTCCAGAGATTTGAGCGAATTGTTGCCATATGCAATTCTGTCAGAGAAAATCTTGAACTCCAAAGAGTCGTTGTTCCCGATACGGAGAGCAATCTTGGTGCTGTCTGCCAGATAAAGGTCCGGCATAAGGATATCAAGTATATCTTCTGTGCCGTTTGTAGTAATGTCAATATCAGTTTTTGCACTGGGGAGATCTTGAGGTTTGTCCAATATAATACCCTTGACTCTGGCGATGAAATCTCTAGGGTGCTCGGTAGACTGGTAGTCTGCATTGACAAAAGGGGCATTAAGGACCAGTCTGTAGTTCTGATCCTGGAAAATTGAAGCAAGGGAGATGGAATTGAATTTGTACTCCTCATCTCCCCAATATGTTATATTCTTAATGTCAATATTGCCATGGATATCGTTTCCGTAGCTGGTGATATCAGCCATGGTGCGGAGACTCATCTGTCCTTTCTCCTTGTCGCTAATCAGGTTAAGTGCACCCAAGTTAATGTAAGGAATGTCTGCATAGAAGTTATATACACTTTTTTCAGTTATGTCAGAAAGTGTAGCCACACCCTGGAACATCAGGTCAAGATTTGGATCGTGGCTTATAATCTTCCCGTCGAATGTCTCCTGATTGTACTTGCCTGTAGCAAAGATATTCTTATAATCATATCCTTTGAATCCAAGCTTGTCTATAGTCAGTGAGTCTATATTGATGCCGAGACCTCCATATTCTGCTTTTCTGATGGTGATATTAGCTTTGGTCTGGGCACTCAAACTGCCCAGGTTCTTTACCTTCAATATCTCACCAAGGGTCACATCTGTAGTTTTGACTTTTCCCTTGATTTGTGTTCCTTTATCTTTTCCTTCTACTTTTGATGATATATCAAAGTCTATTTCTCCTGCAGAGGATGTGAGTGCCCCATCGGCTTCGAAATCGTATATGGAGCCAAGCATATTACCTCTGAGTCTGAATTTTGTATGTGGAACAGCTGATGCCAATATAGGGTTTGATATCCTTCTTGCAAAATGGGATATCAATTTATCAGTATCCTCACTTGTTGATTTGAGGCTGAAGATGTTGGCATCAAATATGGTATTTCTGATTTTTGGAAGCCCTTTTATGGAGATGGCCAAATCAATAAAGGTTTTCTTGTTTACACTTTCTATTTGAAGTCTTGATGTATGCAAATCTGCTACCGTTCCATGAACCCTGCCGTTGAGATACACCTGCAGGTTATTGCCTTGCATATATGGGGTGTATATCCCAATTGTGTTGAAGTCAAGGTAAGTATTGGTAAAGTCAACATCCATATCTACCTTCTGTATCCAGTATTTGAGGTCCTTGGTGCTGTTGTAGCTGAATGTCAGGTAATTTGCCTTTACTCGAGAGAATCCTTCCTGTAGGTCGAGGTTACGGAAGCCGGACGCATTCCTGTTGAGGAAGAAATCTCCCGAAAGCTTTTTGAGGACAAGACCCGATTTCTCTTTGGCACTTAGAGAATGGATCTTGGCCGTAATTCCCTTTCCCGGTCTAGTGGCGAAGTCATATGCCCTCAGGTTAATATCGTAGGCATAGATGTTGGTGTAGTCCATACAGCCTGGGGCGACAGGGTGTTTCGGAGGGCGGTAGTCGTGGAAGTAGAATCTGTAGTTCTGGACTCTGAGTTCCTTTATGTCAATAATAGGCCCGGTGCTCTTTTGTGTGGTGTCCTTGTCATTGGAAGCTCCGAGGATTCTGCTTATGTTGGTCTCTTTCTTTCCCCTCTCTTCTATGTAGTTGAATATGCCGTTTGATACGAAAACCCTGTTAGCTTTGATATTGCCTTTAAGTATCTCTTTGGAAGATAAGTAGACAGCTACCTTTTCAGCACTGACAAGAGTGTCTCCAGGTCCTCCCGTTATGGCAAAATCCTCCAGTATCACCCTGTTAATGAAAGCTATACTTAGTTTGCTGAACTCTATTTTACCATTGATTTTCGGTTCGACTTGTTTGACAATCGTGTGGGCTATGAAATTCTGTACGGCGGGGAGGTGTACGGCAATATGAACCGTAATCAGCACTATTGCCAATACGATCAGTACCCTTAATATTATATTTTTTAACCTACTGATAGCAGAAATACCTTTTAACCTACAAATCTAATCAAAATATTGCATATTTTTGCCAAATAAAGTAACGGATATGTCAACAATTATACTTGGAATAGAGTCCTCTTGTGATGATACATCTGCATCTGTCATCAGAGACGGGTATATGCTCTCTAACATTATGGCCTCGCAGGAGGTGCACAGGAAATATGGTGGTGTAATCCCAGAACTCGCATCCCGGGCTCACCAGCAGAATATCCTCCCGGTAGTGCATCAGGCATTGAAAGAGGCTGGTGTAGAGTTGTCCCAGGTGGATGCCATTGCCTTTACCAGAGGTCCCGGCCTTCTCGGTTCGTTGCTGGTAGGGACATCATTTGCCAAGGGGCTCTCATTGGCTACAGGCAAACCTCTCGTAGAGGTCAACCATCTTCAGGGGCATATCCTGTCGCATTTTATCCAGGAACCCGGCAAGGAGAAGCAGCTCCCGACATTTCCGTTCCTGGCCCTTCTGGTATCCGGTGGCCACTCCCAAATTGTAAGGGTGGATGATTATCTGAAGTTTGAGGTATTGGGACACACCATCGATGATGCTGTGGGTGAGGCGTTTGACAAATGTGCCAAGATTATGGGACTCGGCTATCCCGGCGGACCTGTAGTGGACAAATTGGCAAAAGAAGGTGATCCAAACCGTTTCAAATTTGCCAAACCGCATATCCCCGACCTGAACTACAGTTTCAGCGGCATAAAGACATCCCTCCTCTATTTTTTGAGGGATCAGGTTAAGGAGAACCCTAACTTCATACAGGAGAATATGGCAGATATCTGTGCCTCTTTCCAGAAGACGCTCATTGATATTCTGATGGACAAACTCTTGAAGGCGGTGAAACAGACTGGAATCAAGCAGGTGGCCATTGCCGGAGGTGTATCGGCAAACTCAGGCCTTCGCGACAGGATCAAATCTGAGGGAGAGAAGAGGGGCTGGACCACATTTATCCCTGAGTTCAAGTTTACCACTGACAATGCAGCAATGATAGCCATCACAGGACTGTTCAAGTTCCAGCAGGGGGTGACAACGTCCCTGGATGTGGCACCCATTTCAAGAGCACTGGAATATAAAGATTAGATTATGAAGGAGTTTGAAGTAGCATATCCCATTGGACACAACCCTTCACAGGAGGAGCTTGTCTCTTCTGCTGCACGTCAGATGGGGCTTCCAAAGGCTAAAGTGGCTTCGGCCGTGGTGGTGAAAAGGTCTCTTGATGCACGTACCAAAAACATACAATACAGATACAGGATCCAGGGCTATTCGGTGGATGAGCCAAAGTATGAACCATACCAAATACCGGAGTACAAAAATGTGGCAGCGGCGCAGCCAGTGATAGTGATCGGTGCCGGTCCCGCAGGCCTGTTTGCGGCACTGCGTCTCCTTCAGAGGGGGTTGAAACCTGTAATTCTGGAACGTGGCAAGGATGTCCACAAACGCAAGTACGATGTGGCAGCCCTGTCTCGGGAGGGATTTGTCCATCCAGATTCGAACTACTGCTTTGGAGAGGGTGGTGCAGGTACATTCTCAGATGGAAAGCTCTACACCCGTTCCAATAAGAGGGGCGACCTTCGTGCTGTATTGGCACAATTGGTCCAATTCGGTGCAGCTGAGAGCATTATGACAGATGCCCATCCTCATATTGGAAGTGATAAACTCCCTGCGATAATGGAGGCCATCCGTCATTGCATAGTGGATCACGGTGGAGAGTACCATTTCGGATGTAGGGTAGAGGATTTCATACGTAAGGGGTCAGAATGGGAAGTGGTATGCAGAGTGGAAAATGAGGACGGGACTATGTCCAATGAATATTTCTCTGCCCCCTCTGTAATCCTTGCTGCAGGTCACTCTGCCAAGGAGATCTACCGCACTTTTTACGAAAAAGGGTGGGCATTGGAGTCGAAAGGTTTTGCACTTGGTGTCAGGGTAGAGCATCCACAGGAACTTATCAACAAAATCCAATACAAAGGTGCCAAGCACCATATGTTGCCTCCAGCAGAGTATTCACTTGTGGAGCAGGTGGACGGAAGAGGGGTATTCTCGTTCTGTATGTGCCCTGGTGGACTTTTGGTCCCCTCGTCATCTACAGCAGGGTCGTTGGTTTTGAATGGAATGTCCAATTCCCAACGTTCATCCAAATGGGCCAATGCCGGTATCGTGGTATCCATCAATCCTGAGGATGTACGTGAACAGGATCCCCTTGCCCTTTTGAGATTTCAGGAGAGTGTGGAGAAGGCGGCATTCGAGATGTCCGGTTCTCTCAAGGCCCCTGCCCAGAGGATGACAGATTTTGTCCGTACCGGCAAAAACAGACAAGCGACATCGGGACAGCTGCCGAAGAGCTCCTATTTCCCTGGACTTGTCTCCTGTTCGCTGTCAGATGTACTTCCTGATATTGTGGCGGACAGGATGAGGAAAGCATTCTTGCTTTTTGACAGGAAGATGAAAGGGTACTACACGCAGGAGGCACTCCTTCTGGCGGTAGAATCCCGTACCTCATCGCCAGTCCGTATCCCCCGTAATCCGGAGACACTTCAGCATATTGGCCTTCCGGGGATCTACCCTTGTGGTGAGGGATCGGGCTATGCCGGCGGCATCGTATCCTCTGCTCTTGACGGAATTAACGTGGCGGATAAGATTACTGGTGCGATGTAAAGAGTTCGTCGTGTCAGGTCTTATTCCATCCTTACTTTTGTGAAGGCGGAAGGGATGTGAAAGTCCGGTCTGGAGGAGTCGGGACTGATCCAACTGTACCAGAACATTTTATCTTTAGGGTCAAGTGAGGATGATTCCCCACGGAATACCCCTATAATCAATGTGTTGTCTTTTTGGAGAAGTTTTGTGTCACGGAGCCATCTGATAGAGATTTGACCTTTTATCTCGTAGCCTTCCGGTATAATCTTGTGCCGGAATGTAAGTGAGTCGAAGTCCCAGTCGTAATCAGATTTCCTGTAGTAATGAGCTTCGTAGTCCAGAAGCAGGCCGTTCGGAGCCATCTCTGCCCCATAATACTTGCTAAGTAGAGTGTCCCTGCTTATGAATATCTCTGCCCTGTCGCAGCGGGCCATATCTCTCTCATTTTCGCTCTCTATAAAAGTGACCGATGTGTCCTGGATTGTGAAATGGAAATAAAGATTCTCCCTGTCGTGCCATAGGCGGACTTTGGTGCTGTCGGTGTTTGGACCATTCCAGAAATCTGTGAGTCCGTTGATAAAGAAGTGGTCATCTCCGTTTTGGCTGTATGGAATAGTGTAAATCTGTCCAATACAAGCTGTCAGGGATATCAATGATGTGCCGATAATCAATATGAATTGTCTGATTCTCATTAAGAAGTCTCTTTTCACAAAGTTAAGAATACCTTTTGTACTATCAATACAATTGGAAACTTACTTGGAGAGGAATGAGATATTACCATTTGGACAGTCACTGTGAACAGCGCCTTAGCGGAGACGTGAATGATACGAGAAGCCCGGAGCAATCGGAGCGAGGTGCAGTGACTAGGATTTGGGCACGGAATGGGGCGTTTTGGTGCCCAAAGTGGTCAAAAATGACAAAATGGGCACGGAAACATAGGTTTCTGTGCCCATTTTATATGTTGCGCTGGTTCGGCGAGAGCCCGTCGTCATCAGACGACCCGCGGAGGCCGTGTATTTGCGCAGCAAATACGGCAAGGCCGGGAGCGCTGGTCCGGCGAGAGCCGGTATAATCCGTCGTCATCAGACGACCCGCGGAGGCCGTGTATTTGCGCAGCAAATACGGCAAGGCCGGGAGCGCTGGTCCGGCGAGAGCCGGTATATTAGTGGCAACCGCC